>CAIMMM010000014.1 GCA_903842575.1 uncultured Bacteroidota bacterium
AGTTCCATTTTTTCTAGTAAGAAGCATTTTTGAATGTTTGTCCTTAGACAACGCATCAGTCTGCAATCCTACCTTCTCTCCAAAAACAACTCTAAGGCTAGTCAAGTCAGGTTGACTATTATCATAACCTAACAACTTAGTGAAGGTGTTATTAACAAAGAATATAGTGTCATCGCTTCTAGCAATTAAAATAGCTTCAGCATAATTTTCAAAAAAAGATTGATTAGGCAAAACTGATGATATGCGCAAGGTTTTTTCTTTACTGTAAAGTTAGTAATTGTTAAACAAAATAGGCCCAGGTTTTATCCTGAGCCTAAAAAATAAAGCAAAACTTACACTTTCTATTTTATAGGAGTAACTTTCTCAATCATAATACCATTTGCAGATACTGAAAGAGTTGGGTTACTTTGTGACGGAAGCTGATTAAACACATCTTTGTAAGTGTTTCCAAGGATGGTATAACCTCCTGTATTCAAATCGTAGAAAATATTATTTACCATATTGATATTATTTCCAGAGCCGGTGTTTTTGTAATAAGCCTGTGTGGCACTTTGATTTCCATTGATAGTCAACTTTACCCGATTAAAGTTTAGCACCTGATTATCAGAATTTCCAGTAAGATAAAGTCCGTAGGTTTCACCTTTTCCGCCTACTGCAATTGAGTTATTATTAATTTGTCCGAGATTAGTTGTCTTTCCAGCACAGTTGTTCATGGCTACACCATAAGAACCATTTGCAGCATTAATAATATTGTTGCTGATAACAACATTGTTCGCAACATTATCCAAGTTCATAGCTTTGAAAGAAGAATATGTAGAAAGGGTACTAACCACATTGTTTGTAATTACTGGAGCGTCCTCATTAGTAAGAGCCAATCCTGACTCATACTGATTAAAGAAAAGAGTCCCTGAAATAGAAGTTTTGGTATCCATCGCATCAGCGGTATTTCCTCCCTTAGAAATTCCTACACTACCGTTATTGATTTCACAATCTGTGAAAGACACATCAGATTTAGCAGCACTAGCTGTAAAAAGAACAGTTGCGCTGTTTGAACCTGCTCTTGTTACTTCCACTCCATCAAACACAACGCTTTTAAAGCTAAGGTTACTTGCCTTTCCATCAACACGCATTGAACTTCCGTAAGTCGAGTTTTTATGATCAATAGTTAGATTCTCAAAATTCACGAAAGATGTTCCGTTTAACACTACAGTAGCATCTGCAGAAGCATAGCTAATAATAACATCCGCATTGTTACCCGATTTTGATTCAAAAGTTACAGTATTAAAAGCAGAACTCCCGGCAATTGAAGAAAGAACCATTCTTTCATTGTATGTACCGTCTTCCAAAAGAAATTTTACTGGTCCGGTTACACCACCACACTTAAGGGCATTAGCCGCATCCGCAATGCTAGAGAAATCTGCATTCTCACCTTTCCCAATAGTGAATTGACCTGAAAGTGCAGGACAATCTCCAGCAAAAGAGTTGAGCGATAGCGTAATTACTGCGGCTCCGATGATTGTTTTTAGCTTATTCATTTTTTGTTTTTTGATTGTTACACAAGCAATATACACCAGTATTTAGAGTTTGTCAAGGCTCTTCAGAAAAAAGTTTCATTTTAACCAAACTATTTTTCAAAAAAATAACGGATGGGTTGCTTTTTCGAACGAGGCCAAAAATATATCTATTCTGTAAAAAGACAAATAT
>CAIMMM010000015.1 GCA_903842575.1 uncultured Bacteroidota bacterium
AAGCGTTACTCATTCAAATGATTTTCACGTCAACCTTCAACACGATGATGCTTGGAAAAAAGGTAAGAGAGATTTAATTCTCTTTTTAAATACATTGGACGAACAAAAAAAAGAATATGCGTAGAATATTATCATAGAAGTAATGTTTAGCACAAAAAAAAAATCCCTCGCTTTTTAAAGCGAGGGATTTTTTTAAATAAAATATTAAATTTACACAACTGCAATTTTTAAAAATTTCACAACTATTGGTTTACTTGCTGAATTAGTAACAACAATAAATTCTCCAGTTCCACTAATTTCACTTTTCACAACTTCCAACATTTCGCCAAACACCAATGTTGTACCAGTACTACAAACGCCAGTTTTTAAACTTTGTCTGCAAACGGTTACAGTTGCACCTTTTGTTTGCAAAGTAAATTGCATTTTATATTTTGCAGGTACTTTAGTTGCAAATACTTTTGAAGCAAATTCTTTAACTTTAATATTTCTTGGTTTTTTCTTTTCAGTCGGTTCAACACTACTCTTAATTGATTTAAAAGTAAAACGTTTAGCAAGTTCTTTATCTTTTTTAGATTTTGCATAAGCCCTGCCCCCTGCAATTAACAACATACAAGTAGCCATAAAAGTATCAACCTTTGTTTTATCATCGCCACTCAAAGTGCTTATATCTTGGCTCAGATTTATTTTAGTAGTATTCATTCCCCAAGCATTATCGTGTGCCGCTGACCAATCGCCCAACATCGCAGTTGTAAACCCTTTAGCATCAAGAGCAGCAGCGTTACCACCATTATTAATACGAGCCAATGTTACCTCATAGCTTGTATGAAATAAAGGAATATTTCTATCGCTAATACTTTTATTAAGTGCAGCAATACCAAAGCTACCTTTAGTATCTGTAATAGTTCCAGCAGTTATACACTTTCCAACTGCATAATCTAAAGTTGCATCAAGTGTAGTAATAATATCCATAAAAGCATTACGTTTCTCCGTATCGCCTTTATTCAACTTTTGCAAACCAGCAGTTGTAACCATATCATTAACTGCTTTTTTCTGAACATCAAATGTTGCAGTAACCCAAGGGTTAGTAAAATCTGCATCAAGTCCAATTATACCTGCATAGTTAGCAATAAATAAAGCTCTCAATACATCTCCAAAAGGAACTACATCTTCAATTTTTATATTTTTCATTTTATTATATTTTTGATTTGTTTGTAAATCTTGGGCGCAAAAGTATAAATTAAATTAACAACAACGCATATTCACAAAAATAAATAGTATGCAATAAGTACAACCCAAACCGAAACAAGCAAAAATCAAATCGGTAGAATCGCTTTCCGAAACGGTGGGAACGTTGTCCGAAACAGTAGAATCCATTTCCGAAACGTTGGGAACGGTTTCCGAAACGGTGGGAACGCTTTCCGAAACAGTGGGAACCATTTCCGAAACGTTGGGAATGGTTTCCGAAACGGTGGGAAAGGTTTCCGAAACGGTGGCGAATTATTCCAAGCAACACATTATCAGCATTTTAACGTTTTTAGCCGACCTGCCACCGAAAGCCCGAAAACGTGAAAGAGAACCAAAAAACACGACCATTGTAAAAACCGACCAGAACCTGACAAAATAACCCTGAAACCCGCTACACGAAAGAAGGGACTACGGATAACATAAGTAGCCGTTGCACAACCCCCTTTTAAAACAAAAATAAAGCAG
>CAIMMM010000016.1 GCA_903842575.1 uncultured Bacteroidota bacterium
ACATGATTTCATAATATTTCCAGTCAATTACTGGTCCACCAGCTACCGCAACTTTAAAAATGTTTGAATGTTTGAGCATCATAGTAATGGTCATAAAGCCACCATAACTCCATCCGTGAACTCCGATTTTTGAAGTGTCAACAAAACTTTGCTTTTTTAGGAAATCAATACCTTTCATTTGGTCGTCAGCTTCAACTGTTCCAAGATTTTTAAAAATTGCCTGTTCAAATTTCAAACCTCTGTTTGATGAGCCATGATTGTCTAATGTAAATACAACATATCCTTTCTGAGCTAGGTAGTTTAAAAATAAACCAGCACCAGCAGTCCAAGATTCTGAAACCAACTGTGTGTGTGGACCACCATAAACGTAAACAATTGCAGGGTATTTCTTTTTTGGATCAAAATTGGAAGGTTTGATCATTCTACAATATAAATCGGAACCATCAGATGCTTTTATTTTAAATAAAGAAGTTTCACCTAAATTATAATCTTTTAAAGGATTCTCATTTTTATTGAGTGTTTGCAATACTTTCCCGTTTGTGGATTCTAAATCAATTTGACCTGGATTTGTAGTGCTGCTAAATAGATCAATAATATATTTTCCACTATTACTAAGATATCCATTATGAGTTCCTTTTACTGAGGAGATTTTTGTAATTTTCCCAGATTTTATTTCAACAGAATAAAGATGTTGTTCTAAAGGACTTGTTGCTGTTGATTTATAAAAAACCTTTTTGTCATTTTCATCGAATCCAATTAAGTCGGATACCAACCAATCACCTGAAGTTAATTGTTTGATTAATTTTCCATTAATATCATATAAATACATATGATTAAAACCATCGCGTTGGCTCAGCCATATAAATTGATCGGGTTTTGTTTTTAAGAAATACAAAGGAGTTTGTGGCTCAACATATTTATCGCTTTTTTCTTCAAATAAAGTTTTTACAAATTCTCCAGAAATGGCATTGTATTTATTGAGTTTCATGTGGTTTTGGTCTCTGTTCAATACCGCAATAAAAATATATTTTTCATCGGGACTCCAAGTGATATTTGTTAAGTATTGTTCAGCTGGTTCGCCAGTTTTGAGGAAAATTGTTTTCTTTGTTAAAGGATTAAAAACTCCTAATGTTACATGATGGCTTGTCATTCCTGCCATTGGATATTTTATTAAATTTACTTCAGCTGGAGTTGGATCGATATCAACTAAAGGATAATCGGTAACCATGGTTTGATCCATTCTGTAAAAAGCTAGGAAGCTGCCGTTTGGAGACCAGAAAGTTCCTTTTTCGATTCCAAATTCGTTGCGGTGAACTGATTGACCGTTTATAATATTTTTTTCAATGTCATTGGTGACCGCTGTTTCAACTTTATTTGTAATAACAAAAAGGTTGTTGTTTTTGGTAAAGGCCATTGAAAGGGTATTTGGTTCAATGTCAATATTTTCAGCAGTTTCGTCGTATTTTGAAACCAATTCTATTTTTTTGGTAATTAAATCGTAAGTAAATAATTTGCTTTTGTAATTGAACATGAATCCCATATCCTTGATAAAAGAAATGGCTGGAAAGCGTTTTAGTTTGTCTTCGCCAAGTTTGTTCAGTTCATAATTTACATCATCGAGTTTAATAATCGTATCCTTTTTATCGGAGTTGGCTTTAATAAAAACAATTCCATTATTGGCAACATAACAGAAATTATCACTTTTTCCCATCCATTGCAATTGGCTTAAACTTGAAGGATAAAGAC
>CAIMMM010000017.1 GCA_903842575.1 uncultured Bacteroidota bacterium
AATCAATGGAATCACCACTCATTCTTGTAAGAGAGTCCCACAAAACAGGGTTTCCTCTTAATTTGAAAGTGCTGTCTAATGAATTATAATATAAAAAGTTTGCCGTTCCAGAAACATTGTTCCGTTTGAATTTAACATTTTTCCAAGACCTTATTTTTTGTTGCTTTAAAGAATCTTTGCTATAAAAAAGGGTATCTCCTTTGATAAAAAAACTATCTTTATTATCGGGTTGCAGGGCCATTGGATTTCCAACAACAGTCATTTCGCTTGAATTTTTGGTATAAAAGGCTTTTTGTCCGAATATCTGCCAATTTTCTGCTGAGTCAACTATCCAAACATTTCCATATGCTTTACCCACTTGGCTTTTCTTATTAATTGAAACAGAATCTGCCACCAACGTTTTTTCGTTGTCGAACAAACCAAATTTTTGATAAAACTCACCTTGTCCTGTTTCGGTATTGTAAGTGCCTCTTTCGAAAAGAATGGTTTGGTTGCCGTATTCAATTTGGGTGAAAGAAAAGAACTTTGCAACTTTACTTTGAGTTTGATATTGTAAGGTGTCTGTTTTAATAATGTAATCTGGCGTTTGTAGCACTACATTTTTCTTAAAATACAACACTTTATTGGCTGGGTTGTAACTTCCTGATAAGCTGGTTAATTTGGTTTCTTTGTCAACTATAACTCCGCCACTTCCATACCAGCCTACCTTTGAAATTGTATTATACTGCAACCATGGTGTTGTTAGCGTCATAGTATTGTCTACTAATTTTACATTTCCCTCTACTTTTGCAGTATGCATTAAATTGTCAAATAAAAGTGTGTTCCCGGTAACTACGGTACCATCTAAATTTACAATTTTAACATCGCCAAATCCTTTTATTGATTCAGACTGCGGATCATATTCTGCCTCATTACAATACACAGTAGAGCCTTGTTGTTCGAATTTTACATTGCCTTTGAGCAATTGTCCGCCATGTCCATCTATTTGAATAGATTTCATTTTGCGGGCACTTAAAGAAATTGGTTGCGACAATAAATTTCCAGCGGTTATTAAGAAGAAAACAACCAACCAATGCTTAAATTTATGTTCTTTGTATTGTAATAACATGTTTCGAAAAACTTCTGCAAATTAAGTGTTAAATTCTATTAAAGCATTGATGAATCTACAAGATTGGCAATTGGAGCGACAATTGACAGTTTTGGCCGTTAGCGGTGGTGTTGATTCAATGGTTTTATTACATGTGTTTAAACAATTAAATTTCCCATGTGTTGTTGCCCATGTCAATTTCGGATTGAGAGGTTCCGAAAGCGATGGAGATACCCAATTGGTTATCCAAACATGCGGTAATTTGTCTATTCCTTGCTTTGTAAAACATATAGATACTGAAAAGTATGCCATTGATAACAATCTTTCTATTCAAATGGCGGCAAGGGAAATTAGATATGGTTTTTTTGAAGAAATTTTTGAGGGACAAAAGGCGCATTACATTGCTACAGCGCACCACCAAGACGATGAACTGGAGAACTTTTTTATTTATTTATTGAGAAATCAGTTGCATACTGCTTGGCTAGGAATTCCCATGGAACGTGGAAATATTATTCGTCCGTTATTGAATATCCC
>CAIMMM010000018.1 GCA_903842575.1 uncultured Bacteroidota bacterium
CTAATCTGACTTTTTTTATTGCAGGGAAAAAAATGCCTGAATCTATTTTGAAACTTCAGGACGAACGGATAACTCCTTTGGGCGAAGTTGAAGACGCAAAGCAGTTTATGCTTAGCCATGGTGTAATGATTGTCCCCTTAGTATCGGGTAGTGGAATACGAATAAAAATTGTAGAGGCTATGGCTCTTGGGAAAGCTATTATTGCCACTACTATTGCAGCTGAAGGATTAGGTATTACCAACGGAGAAAATATTCTGATAGCAGATAGTAGCGAAGAATTTAGAGTGCAATTGGAAAAATGTTTGGATATAGATTTTGTAAATAAAGTTGGAAGAAAGGCCCATTCATTTGCATTAGAACATTTTCAAAACAAAAGAATTTTTGAAGAACTGACTAATTACTACCTACAAAACGCCTGATGATACTTCATTTTCTTTTTTGGGGTTGCATTTTTTTAGTATTTCATTCGTATGTTTTGTATCCTATTCTACTTCAAGTCTTTTCTATTGGTAAAAAATCAACTGACCCTGCTTTTAATATTACCGATGATAATCTTCCAGAAGTTTTCGTGGTTATGTCGGTTTTTAACGAGGAGAGAGTGCTACTTGAAAAGCTAGAATCCTTGTTTACGACCAGTTATCCTCATGAAAAACTTCATGTATTCATAGGTTCCGACAATTCTTCTGACAACACGGGTGAGATAGTAAAATCTTACGATGGTGGTTCTATTGAAAAACTTTTTTTTCAATTTGAAGAAAGAAATGGCAAGCCTAAGGTCTTGAATAAATTGGTCAAAATAATATTTGAAAGAGATATAGAACCGGATAGCACAGTATTTATCTTCACTGATGCGAATGTTATTTTTACTAGCGCTACAATTTTCGAATTAGTAAAGCAGTTTAAGTATGAAAATATTGGTCAAGTGGGTGCCAATATTCTGAATATTGGCGAAAGAAATGATGGTATTTCTCAGCAGGAGACTAGCTACATAAAGCGGGAAAATAAAATGAAATATCTTGAAGGGTTGAATTGGGGAGCAATGATTGGAGCTTTCGGAGCGTGTTATGCGTTAAGAGCCAGTCTTTGGAAATATATTCCAGATGATTATCAAGTAGAAGATTTCTACTTAGGTATGCATGTTTTATCTAAAAATTCGAAATCGAAACTTGAAATGAAGGCTATATGTTATGAGGATGTATCTAATGATATGCTAGAAGAGTTTAGACGTAAAGTCAGAATACAGACCGGTAATTTTCAAAATTTAAGAGAATACTGGCCTTTGATTTTTCGTTTTGATGCGGTGGCATTCTGTTTTTTATCGCATAAAGTTATTAGGTGGCTGGGGCCTTTATTTATTGTAATTTCCTACAGCAGTAATGTATTATTGCTATCCATTCATCCATTTTATGTTTTTACTTTTGTATTGCAAAATTTGCTTTTAGCATCGCCAATTATTGATAAAATGGTGAAACAGATGGGGGGCCACTTGACCATCCTTCGCTTTTCGGCCTATTTTATTATGATGAATATTGCGTTGACCAAAGGTTTTATCATGTATCTGCTTGGCGTAAAGACGAGCGTATGGAATCCGACTAAACGCAATGTTTAAGTTGGATAATTTGAATGATTTAAACACATTAAATTTTAAATAAAAAA
>CAIMMM010000019.1 GCA_903842575.1 uncultured Bacteroidota bacterium
ATGATACAACAAATACGAACTATTTCGCAGCAGAGGCTGATAAATAAGGTGGGAGTGTTGACTGACAATTCATGTCGAGAACAAATAAGGTCTGCCATTAGGGAATATTTTGAGGTTTAATACATGATTAAATTTTCGGCGGATTGAAAAGTCAACTGCCCCCCGATGAGATAAAAAAAGATAGCTCATTTGAGCAAACTTTTGTATAATGTTGGTTACTACACTAACAAACACAAAAGGAGAGCATCAAATGAGCTATTTAGATAATATCACAGTAGAAACAAAAAGGAAACACTTAAATTATGAGGAACGAAAAATTATTGAGAGGCTGTTATTCAAAAAGCTTGCGAAATCTGAAATAGCAAATACTTTATGCAGAGATGAAAGCACCATTAAAAGGGAAATAAAGCGTGGTACAGTCACACAACGCAAACGAAATCCCTGTCAAAGCAAAAAGCTTGATTGTCCAGAATTTATTGAATATAAAATGTATTTTGCTGATGTTGCGCAAAGAAAATATGAGGAAAATCGCCAAAATTGCGGTGCTAAAAACAAAATACTAGCCTGTCGTGAGCTTGTAGAATTTGTTGAAGGTAAGGTTTTAGGGAAAGAAAAATGGTCGATAGACACGACAATAGGCTATGCAAAGGTAAATAAACTATTTGAAAATCTATGTTGCACTAAAACATTTTACAACTGGGTTGATGACAATTTAACGAAAGTAAAAAACATTGATTTACTCCTTAAAGTCCGCAGAAAGCAAAACTCACCACGCAAACAGCGAAAGAAAATTTTAGGTAGAAGTATAGACGAGCGACCTAAAGCTGTTGATGATAGAACAGAGTTTGGACATTGGGAGGGTGATGGGATTGTAGGAAAAGACCACAAAGGACACTTAATTACGCTTGTAGAGCGGAAACTTGGGATTGGGATAATGTTTAATGTTTTAGACCGTATGGACGATAAAATTGTAACTATTTTAGATAGACTTCAAGTGCAATTTGGTGAAAAATTCAAGGAGATATTTAAAAGCATAACCTTTGATAACGGAAGTGAGTTCGCCCGAAGCATTGAAATGGAAAGAGGGGGAAGGACAATGATATATTATGCACATCCATACAGCAGCTTTGAGCGTGGAACAAACGAAAACTGGAATGGTATCGTACGTCGTTTTATTCCAAAGGGAAGTAGTTTTGATGATCTAACAGAAAATGATATTTTGCGTATTACAAACTATATCAATACAATGCCACGCAAACGTTTAGGATATAAATCGCCACAGGACTTGTGGAATGAAGAAATAAATGCTATTATGGTGTCATAGTATCGACGACCGCCACTCTTTACAAAATTTTATAAAAATGCTGGCGTAATATTGCCGACGTTGAAAAAACTCAAAAACACATCATTTCATCGTCGCTGCTAATTCATTGTAGCATTTTGATAAAATTTAGTAAAGAGCAAGCCACCAAAAGGTGGTGGCTAATTCAAGTGCCTCTGGCTAAAAATCTAAAAACGCAACCAACATTTACCCCTGCGAAGGGGGTGCAGTTAAAATTTCAATCGAGTTGATTAAATTTTCTAATTTTTTTCAAAAAAATACTTGACAAATGGATTATTATGCTATATATTGTTTTTGTAACGACAAAGGTACAGTTGCTGAAAGGCAGCGTCACAAAGCTATAGGATCTAAATCAAGGGCTTTTGCCATTGATATGACAGCCAGCTACCGTTTATTGAGCATGATTGAGCTTTTTGCTTCTATCATTTTAATA
>CAIMMM010000020.1 GCA_903842575.1 uncultured Bacteroidota bacterium
ACCATCTTTTTCTATTTTTGCGATAAAAATATCCAAACCGCCTAATCCTGGATGACCATCAGAGGCAAAGTATAATTCATTTTTAGCGGAAACAAAAGGGAAAGTTTCTCTTCCTTCAGTATTGATAGCTGGTCCAAGATTTTCTGGTGAACCAAAACTTCCATCTTCATTCAATGCTACTTTAAATATATCAGATAGCCCTAGGCTACCTTCCATATCTGAGGAAAAATAGAGTGTTTTGCCGTCATTACTTAAAGCTGGATTTGCCACTTGATAACTATCACTATTAAAGGGAAGTTCCGTGATGTTCGTCCAAACACTATCTACTAATGTTGCTCTATAAATCTTTAGAAGAGTAACTTTATTTGTGTCACTTCCTTTTTTGCCGTTATTGTAGTTATTTCTTGTAAAATAAACAGTTTTTCCATCTTTTGAAAAGGCTGTTGTTGATTCATGGAATTGGCTGTTTAATTTCTTTCCATATTTATTTACACCTCCAAGGCTTCCGTCAGCACTCATGTCGGAACTGTAAAGGTTTGTAAAATATTCTCCGGTCCAGGTATGTATTTTTTTGGAGAAGTTACCAGTATCCCTTGCAGATGAAAAGACAACTTTATTGCCGTAAAATGCAGTACCATAATCGGAATATTTAGAATTCACACCTGCATTTTCAATAGTATAACGACCTGAATTTTTCTTGATTTCGGCAAGGTAATCTCTATTTTTTGCAAACAATTTTGCTCTACTGTCATTACCACTTTTAGCATTAAATTTATCCATCATAGCATCTGCTATTGCATAATCCTTCGTTGCTCTTAATGATTGCGCATAATGATAGTAAAACTCTGCTTCTTGTTCTTCATTACTTGCAAAAAGCTCTCCATACCATTTAGCAGATTTTTCTAATTCTGCATTAAAATAATAGGCATTTCCGAGTTTTAAAAGCATGTCGTCATTTTTATAGCCTTTTGCATAAAGACGCTCATAGGTTTTAATGGCGTCTATGTAGGCGTATTTATCATACTCTTTGTCCGCTTTTTTTACTTTGTTGGTTTGTGAGTATACATTAACCGTAGTTATAGCTAATAGTACTAAATATATAATTTTATTTTTCATAATCGTTGCGTATTAGAAGAATCTTGGGGTTACCATTTTACTGTATTTTTTGAACAATTCAAATCTTAAAAACACTTCATGTGATCCTGAATTATAATTTTTCAATTTGGTTGTTTCTAAATCATATCCATATCCAATGTATAATCCATCAGACACTTGAAAACCAGCCAAAGCACTTACAGCTGCATCCCAACGGTAGGCTGCGCCTAAAGTTAATTTATCAAAGAAAAGAAAATTTCCTGAAACGTCAACTTGTAAAGGCGAACCAGTTACCACTTTTGTTAAGAAAGCGGGTTTGAATTTCACCGAAGAAGAAATATCAAATACATAACCTCCAATGGCATAAAAATTCATTCTTTCTTTGAAAACAGAAACAGAATTATCACTGTATTTTGTGTTTTCTAAAAAGTTTGGCACCGAAAGGCCTAAATATAATTTATCTGAATGTAAATAAAGACCTGCTCCAAAATTTGGATTAAATTGATTATTTAGGTTTTGCAACGAAGGATCATTTTGATCGGCTGGATTTAATTTATCAACATCTAAGTTGAATAAATTGGCGGTTGCTTTAATACCAAAAGATAATTTATAGGTTTCAGAAGTTTGAATTGTATAGGACAAATCAGCAGAAATAGCATTTTCAACTGTTGGACCAATTCTATCATTTACTACCGATACCCCTAGTCCTAAATTACTATTATTTATAGGTGTAGTTATCGAAAAAGCATTGGTTACTGGTGCTCCATCTAATCCTACCCATTGCGTACGATGCAATGCAAAAATACTCATAACTCCTCTTGATCCAGCATAAGCAGGATTGACATTTGTTGTGTTGTACATGTATTGAGTATACTGCGCATCTTGTTGTGCAAAACCACTGTAACACGTTAACATCAAAGCGAATATTAAAATTTTTGTTCTCATTTATTTTCTTTTTTATACCTGAGGATTTTAATCCTCAGGTGTTAGTAGGTCTTTATCTTGATAGGTATAAATAACCATCTTTAGTTGCACTTGTTTCCGTAGAGGTAGAATATTTGATGATGTAGAAATAAGTTCCAGAAGGTAATTCAGCTGATTTGTTAACAGTTGCTCTTCCTTCAGAGATACCAACGAATTTTTTGGAACTGTTATCGTAATTTACTGTTTCATAAACTAAAACACCCCAACGGTTGTATATTTCTACATTATTTGGTAAATGACAATCTTGCTCAATGTTTTCGATGTAGAAAAATTCATTAAGATTTAAAGCATCATTATTTGGTGTGAAGGCATTATGTACAATAATATTTTGACAATCTTCAACAAAACAAGTATTGTCAACAGTCATTTTAATATCAATACTTCTAGGACATATTCCTTCGGTAATTAAATAACTGAATGTATATAATCCTTCCGGAATTTGCCAAGCATTGAATACTGTTCCGGTTAATCCACCAACATTATTAACATTTGTCCAAGTTCCACCTGAAGGCGTACCAGCAGGTAATAAAGTATTTAAATCGATAGTATCAAATTGTGCACTTGTACAACTTCTTGCAAGAACTTCAGTTATATCGGTTGTTTGTGTTACAAAAACATATTGAATAAATGTAGAAATATTTCCACATGCATCCGTTACAGTCCATGTTCTTGTTATAGTGTAAACGTTTGCAACTACCTCAGATGAAACAGATGTATAAACAGGTACTCCCACAGTTGAACAATTATCACCAAATACTAATTCTGGTTTAGGAGGTATAGCATCACAAGTTGTTTCTATTTTAATTTGAAAGTCACCAATAATATATGGCCCTG
>CAIMMM010000021.1 GCA_903842575.1 uncultured Bacteroidota bacterium
GGCAAAAGCCTTTCTAGTTTTTTGTTAATGTCACCACTGCCATCCTATAAGTTGGATGGTTTTTTTATGGAATTTCTTTAGTATTTTTGAAAAAAGATTTTAAAAAAATTTGAAATATATATATATCATATTCTGTTTTTTCTTTTTATTGAGTTGTTCCAAAAGAGAAGATCCAAAAGGCATTGACAGCAAAAGCCTTGACAGTGTATCTATCTATCTAAGCAAAGCAAGCAAAAAAGACCAAGAGCCGAGGGAAAGAACTAGGCATTTAAAAAAAGCACTTAATATTGTTGCTAACCAAAAAAATGACTCAATAATAAGAGCTCATTTACTTGAAATCACCATATCTTTTTTTCAATATAACAATTGGGAGGACTTCAATAAATCTTCTAAACTACTTCTAGTAAAATCTATAGAAACTAAAGACACTTTTAGTATTGCCCAATATTATAGATACAAAGCAGGCTATTATAAAAACACAGCCGTTAATGATAGTGCTTTTATTTATTATTTGAAATCAGAAAAATTATTTAGGAGATTAAAAGATAATTTAAACCTAGCGAGTGTTTTAAGTTATAAAAGTATTGTTCAATATAATATTGGAGATTTCGTTGGAGCTGATCGTTCACTAACTCTAGCATATAAATTATTAAAAAACTTAAATGAACCTCAGAAATTATATGTTGTTTTTACCATGATGGGTATAGTTGCAAATGAAACAAAAGATTATGAGAATGCAATTAATTATTATAAAAAGGCAATAGCAATTATAAAGAAAAATAATTTAAATGATACATTTCAAGAAGAATCCACTTTAAATAATATGGGTTATAATTACCAAAAATTAGGTAATTATAATGAAGCAATAAGCAATTACAGGGTTGCATTAAAAAATAAAAATCTTTCAAATGATGCGCCAGATTTGTATGGCCTTTTAATTGATAATCTTGCTTATTCCAAGTTTAGATTAAAGGATTATAATGGATTGCCTAACTTGTTTTATGACGCCTTAAAAGTTAGAGAAAACATTAATGACAAAACATTAATATGCTTAAGTAAAATTCACCTTTCTGAATATTACTTTGTTAAAAATGATTTTCTTCTTTCTAAACAATTTGCAAATGATGCGCTAGTAATTGCTAAAAGAACGGGCGTTACAAGAGATGTTTTGGCGGCTTTGAAGCAATCTTCCAATGTTGATCAAAAAAATGCCTCTAAATATTCAAAAGATTATATTAGAATTAGTGATAGTATTCAGGATGTTGAAAGAATTTCAAAAGAAAAATTTTCTCGTTTAGAACTTGAAACGGACGAGATTATCGAATCAAACACCCAACTTGAAGAACGAAACAGAAACTTGCTCTACTTTTTTGTTGTTACGGCAATAATGTTGGGTTTCTTGTTTATCATCAGAACACAAAGAGCCAAAACGCGCGAACTGGTCTTAAAACAAGCCCAACAAAAAGCCAATGAAGATATTTACAACCTTATGATGGCGCAACAAACGGTTGTAGACGAAAGTAGAAATGTAGAAAAGAAACGGATTGCCCGAGAACTACATGATGGTGTTTTGGGCAGAATGTTTGGCGCAAGATTGAATTTAGATAGCTTAAATACTAGCACAGATGAAGAATCTGTACAAAAGCGCTTTAACTATTTATCAGAATTAAAAAATATTGAACAAGACCTTCGTGAAATATCGCATGATTTAAATAGAGAGAAAACAGATTTAATTAATAACTTTGTGTCCATCGTAAATAATTTATTAGAAGAACAAGAAGCATCATTTGACGTAAAAGTTGTAAGCACAATAGACGTTACCATTAAATGGGATAAAATTCATAATACAATAAAAATTAATTTATATCGCATACTTCAAGAAGGATTACAGAATATCAACAAATATGCTAAAGCCAAGAATATTAAAGTTGAAATAAATGGAGATAAAGAAAATGTGTATTTAATCGTTGAAGATGATGGAGAAGGATTTGAAGTGAATAAGAAAAGCAAAGGGATTGGACTTCAAAACATGATTTCTAGAACCAATGAATGTCACGGAATATTTGATGTTAAATCAGAAAAAGGAAAAGGGACTAGTATCATAATTACTATTCCGTATGAAAACAACAAAATAAAAACTGAAAAAGAATGACAATACCAACAAATATTCTGATAGTAGATGATCATCCATTTATTATTGAAGCCTACAAAAATGCTATTAGTAAATATGCTGGTGAAGAACTAGAATTTAATATCACACAAGCGGGTGATTGCAAATCAGGATATGATTACATTGCGGGTCAACACAAAAAACATTTTGACATTGCCTTTTTTGATATTAGTATGCCCGAATATGCCGAAAAAGGAATCTACTCAGGGGAAGATTTAGCATTGCTAATGCGAGCAGAAGCACCCGATTGTAAAATAATTCTTTTAACTATGCATGCGGAATTACTTAAGATTAATAATATTATCAAAAACATTAATCCAAACGGTTTAATTATCAAAAACGATTTAACTTTTGATGAGCTAATTTTAGCTTTTGATAAAATCATCAAAAACGAAAGTTATTACAGCCAAACGGTAATAAAACTTGTAGGGCAGTCCTAATTTTAAGAATATTTTTTTTAATCTTCACTCAAGGCATCCCAACCACGAGCCTTTAATGGAATTTTTGTATCGGCACGTGTAATCAAATGAATCCCTTCGCTTTCTTGGGTCATGTGCCCAATAATTGTGAAATTAGGATTTGCTTTTATTTTTTCAAAATCTTCCATCGCAATCGTAAACAACAATTCATAATCTTCTCCCCCATTTATAGCTACAGTGGTGCTGTCAATATTAAACTCTTCACAAACAGAAATTAATTGTGGGTCAAGTGGCAATTTATCTTCATATAAATTACAGCCCACTTTCGATTGTTTGCATAAATGGATAATTTCCGAGGACAATCCGTCCGAAATATCAATCATTGAAGTTGGGTTTATTTCCAAAGCATGTAATAAAGTACGAATATCTTTGCGGGCTTCTGGTTTTAATTGGCGCTCAATTAAATACGTATACGCATCTAAATCGGGTTGCGAATTTGGGTTTACCTGAAACACCTGTTTCTCACGTTCCAAAACTTGCAATCCCATGTAGGCCGAACCAATATCGCCCGTTACTACTAGTAAATCGGTTTGTTTTGCGCCATTTCTATACACAATTTCTTCTTCATCCGCTTCGCCAATAGCAGTAATGGAAATAATCAATCCTTTTTGAGACGAGGTAGTATCGCCGCCAATTACGTCCACTTTATATTCATTGGATGCTAACGTAATTCCCGCAAACAATTCCTCCAAAGCTTCCAGCGGAAACCTATTAGAAACTGCTACAGAAACCGTTATTTGTGTAGGCTTAGCATTCATGGCACAAATATCAGATACATTTACCACCACCGCTTTGTAACCCAAATGCTTCAAAGGCATATAGGACAAATCAAAATGAACGCCTTCTATGAGTAAATCGGTAGAAACCACTACTTTTTTATCCTTGAAATCCAAAACGGCAGCATCATCACCAATACTTTTTATAGTAGAAGGTTGTTTTACATCAAAATTTTTAGTCAAATGTTCAATTAGGCCAAACTCACCCAATTGGGAAAGTGAAGTGCGTTGCGGGTTTTTATCTTCTATCATAGTTCCTCAATTTAAGGTTGCAAAGGTACAAAGTTGTATAGATTTTAGCCACGAATGAACAAATGATTTTTAAAACAAAAACCCAACAACTTTCGTCATTGGGTTGGTCTATGTTCTATTTCCTAAAACTAATCGTTCAGTTTCAAAACTGCCATAAATGCTTCTTGTGGAATTTCAACATTCCCCACTAATCGCATTCTCTTTTTTCCTTTTTTCTGTTTTTCCAACAATTTACGTTTACGTGAAATATCCCCACCATAACATTTGGCAGTAACGTCTTTACGCAAGGCTTTTATCGTTTCACGGGCAATAATTTTGGCTCCAATTGCTGCTTGGATAGGAATGTCAAATTGCTGTCTCGGAATTAATTCCCGCAATTTTTCACACATTTTTTTACCAATATGATAGGCATTGCTTTCATGAATCAATGCCGAAAGCGCATCAACCGATTGCCCATTTAACAACACATCAAGTCTAACCAATTTAGACGTTCGCATCCCAATTGGGGAATAATCAAACGAAGCATATCCTTTAGAAACCGTTTTTAATCGATCATAAAAATCGAAAACAATTTCCGCCAAAGGCATATCGAAATTCAATTCAACTCTTTCCGTTGTTAAATAGGTTTGGTTGGTAATTACACCCCGTTTTTCAATACACAAACCCATTACATTGCCCACATAATCGGCTTTTGTAATGATGGTCGCTTTGATAAAAGGCTCTTCAACTCTGTCTAACCGCGAAGGTTCTGGCAAATCGGACGGATTATTAACTACAAAAGGTGTGTCTGGTTCTTTTTTGGAATAAGCAAAATAAGAAACGTTGGGAACCGTAGTAATCACTGTCATGTCAAACTCACGTTCTAAACGTTCTTGAATGATTTCCATGTGCAACATTCCTAAAAATCCACAACGGAAACCAAATCCCAGAGCTGCCGAACTTTCGGGAAGAAACACTAAGGAAGCATCGTTCAATTGTAGTTTTTCCATAGAGTTTCTAAGCTCTTCGTAATCTTCAGTGTCTACAGGATAAATTCCAGCAAAAACCATTGGTTTTACATCCTCAAAACCGGTAATCATATTGGTTGTAGGCGTTTTGGCATCCGTTAGAGTGTCACCCACTTTTACTTCTTTGGCTTCTTTAATTCCTGAAATCAAATAGCCCACATCGCCAGTAGAAATAACATCTTTGGGTACTTGGTTTAACTTCAAAGTTCCCACTTCATCGGCAAAATATTCATTGCCAGTAGCCATGAATTTTATCTTTTGCCCTTTACGAATTTCGCCATTTTTAACTCTAAAAATAACTTCAATTCCTCGAAACGGATTGTAATGCGAATCGAAAATTAAAGCCTGTAATGGCTCGTCTTTTACACCTTTTGGAGGAGGAATTTTTTCAATAATGGCGGCTAAAATATTTTCGACACCAAAACCAGTTTTTCCTGAGGCGTGTATAATATCTTCCAATTTGCATCCCAATAAATCAATGATATCATCACTCACCTCTTCCGGATTCGCACTTGGTAAATCAACTTTATTTAAAACTGGAATAATTTCTAAATCATTTTCCAATGCCAAATACAAATTAGAAATCGTTTGTGCCTGAATACTTTGTGCCGCATCCACAATCAAAAGTGCGCCTTCACATGCCGCAATTGAACGGGAAACTTCATACGAGAAATCTACATGTCCTGGCGTATCAATAAGGTTCAAAATGTAATTTTCACCTTTATAAGTATATTCCATTTGAATCGCATGACTTTTTATGGTAATACCACGTTCGCGTTCCAAATCCATGTTGTCAAGCAATTGTGCCTTTTCTTCACGGGCAGTAACGGTTTGTGTGGCACCAAGAAGTCGGTCGGCTAGCGTACTTTTTCCGTGGTCAATGTGTGCAATAATGCAAAAATTCCTAATATGTTTCATTCAATTTGTATGTCAATTTTTGGGCGTTCCCGCTAAAAAAGCGGTCGGTCTTTCCGCTATATCTTTTGTTCCATTGCAATTGCTTCGCTAGTCGCGTTACTCTTGTCACAAAAGGATGCCGCTTCAATCCCTAACGCACAATTTACTTATTTAAGAACTTTATATTTTATGCATGAAACCCACTGGGCTTCCTCCTTTTAATTTCAAATCTAACGCAAATCCTAGTAGATTAGGAATTAATCTGCAAATATAATCTAAATTAGTCAGTTTCAAAGAACCAAAATCAGTCTTTAAATAGGCTCTCTTTTTTCTATTCTTTTAAAAATCGTACTTTTGCAAAAATTTTTACAAGAATGCCAAAAATAGGCAATATCATATTACCTGATTTTCCATTACTTCTTGCACCCATGGAAGATGTGAGCGATCCGCCATTTCGTAGGTTGTGCAAAATGCACGGCGCCGATTTGATGTATTCGGAATTTATTTCTTCCGAAGGATTAATCCGTGATGCTATTAAAAGCCGCATGAAGTTGGATATTTTCGATTACGAGAGACCTGTTGGTATTCAAATCTTTGGAGGAGATGAAGAAGCCATGGCCATGTCGGCTAAAATTGTAGAAGCCGTTCATCCTGATTTGGTGGATATAAATTTCGGGTGTCCCGTAAAAAAAGTAGTATGCAAAGGCGCTGGCGCTGGCGTTTTGAAAGATGTCGATTTGATGGTGCGCTTAACCAAAGCAGTAATTAGAAGCACCAATCTACCCGTAACGGTAAAAACAAGATTGGGTTGGGACGAAAATTCTATTAATATTGATGAGGTTGCTGAAAGATTACAAGATATCGGCGTACAAGCTTTAACGGTTCACGCTCGAACCCGCGCGCAAATGTATAAAGGCCATTCCGATTGGTCACATGTAGCAAGAGTTAAAAACAATCCCCGAATCACCATGCCTATTTTTGGAAACGGGGATATTGATTCTCCAGAAAAAGCATTGGAATATAAAAACAAATTTGGGCTTGATGGCATTATGATTGGCCGAGCTGCCATTGGTTATCCTTGGATTTTTAATGAAATTAAACATTATTTCAAAACGGGAGAACATTTAGCACCGCCTACAGTTATGGACAGAGTGGAAGCGGCTCGAAACCATTTGACCTGGTCAATGGATTGGAAAGGGGAGCGTGTTGGCATCGTTGAGATGCGTCGTCATTACACCAATTATTTCAAAGGAATCCATTCGTTTAAAGAATACAAACAACGTTTGGTAACGATTGATGATGCAGAAGGATTATTCAAAACTTTGGACGAGGTAGCAGAAGTGTATTCGAAGTATCAGTTTATATAACTATTCCAATAATTTTTTACGCACACGGCTACTCGCAATTAAGGAGGCTAGAATGCCTAATGAAATAATAGTTGCCAAAACAATCAATACATTTTCAAGTCTAAAAACTATAGGATAAGGCAATGTTGAGGTGATCATCACTAAACTAAATTGCTGTTGTAAAACCACTAATATTATTCCTAAAAACAATCCTAAGACACCGCCAAAAACACTTAGCAAACTTCCTTGAAGCAGGAATATTTTTCTCAAATGTTTCACTTCTGTGCCTAAATTAAAAAGTGTTTTTAAGTTTCCTTTTTTGTCCAAAATCATCATGATTAGGGCACCAATCAAGTTAAAAAGAGCGATGATGATTACCAATGTGAAGATCAGATACACGGCAATATTTTCTGTATTCAACATTTTATATAAGGTAGCGTTGAGTTGCGCTCTGTTTTTAATTTCAACAGTATTGTTGAAAATTTTTTTAATTTGAGATTGTATTCCATCTTCATCAGCATTGGGCTTGGTCTTGATTTCAATTCCCGAAACTTGATTTGGTTTGTACTCCAATAATTCTTGTGCCAAAAGAATATCCGCAAAAACATATTTACTGTCTAAATCTTCACTAATGGCATAAATTCCAACAGGAATCAACACCGATTTATTAAAGGCTTGTTCGGGATTTTCGATGATTCCTTTTCCTGGTTTTGGCACAAAAACTTCAAAGTTATTGTTGAAATCAAATAACCCTAATGATAATTTTTGGGAAATTCCATAGCCAATTACAACCTGATATGTATTAGGCTTTAGCCATTGACCGTTAAATAAATTTTTTGAGATGACATTTGTTTTTTTAAAATTAGCATCAACACCTTTTAAGTAGGTAACTTGTTCTTTTCCATCAAAATAAAAAAGCACGCGTTCTTCAATAATTTTACTGTAATTGGCAATTCCTTCTAAGTTTTTAAGTTGCTCTTCTTGAGCAGGAGTAATAAAAAACGATTTTCCTTTAGTGGGATTCACTTTTAAATCGGGATCGGAATCGTTAGAAAATGACAAACTAAAATCACGTAATCCACTAAAAACGGAAAGCACTACAAATAAAGCCATGGCGCCAACAATTATTCCCATGGAAGCAATGCCCGTAATAATATTGATAGCATTGTTTTTGCTTTTGCTAAAAATATATCGTTTTGCTATGTAAAGCGGAAAATTCAAGGTATACTTATATAATTGGTTTTGGACAAATTTATTATTTCTGGTATAATTTGAATTTAAAAAAATAATGGGCCAATTTACATTGGATAATTATTTTTTAAATAGGTTTTAAAATTTCTTGCGTTTTTCTAATAGATCACGGTTTTCGATAGGATTCTCTTTTGCCGCGAGTGCATTGTCAATTTTTTCAATATAGTCAAGAGAATCATCAATATAAAAAGTAAGATTCGGCACTTTTCGCAATTGTAATTTAACGCGTTGTGATAAATCGTGTTTAATTAATTTGCTATTAGATTTTATAGCCACTAATAAATCTTTGGCTTTGTCCTGTGGAAAGACACTCAAATACACTTTTGCAACAGATAAATCGGTAGTTACGATAACTTTAGAAACCGAAATCATCAAATTAGAAATGCCGTTTTTACGCACTTCCCCTTGAAGAATATCTACTAAATCTTTTTGTAAAACACTTCCAATTTTTTTTTGTCTATTCGTTTCCATGGCGCAAAAATACAAATTTTTAATCCCACTGAGACGCAAAGTCGCAAAGTTTAGTTTTATTAGATTTTTTAATTGCCTACTTTTACATAAATGAATTATGTCTTTGTGCCATTGTGGCAAAATTGTTTACTTATGAGAAAAATAGAACATATTGGAATTGCCGTAAAAAATTTAGAAGTTTCAAATTTGCTTTTTGAAAAATTATTTGGCACGCCTTCCTATAAACAAGAAGAAGTTGCCAGCGAAGGGGTGAAAACTTCTTTTTTCATGAATGGCCCTAACAAAATTGAACTCCTAGAAGCTACAAATCCCGAAAGCCCTATTGCTAAATTCCTTGAAAAAAAAGGAGAAGGCATTCACCACATTGCTTTTGATGTGGAAGATATTATTTCCGAAATGGCACGATTAAAAAAGGAAGGATTTGTTGTGCTAAATGAGACGCCCAAAAAAGGGGCGGATAATAAATTAGTAGCTTTTTTACACCCAAAGGGAACTAATGGGGTATTAATTGAACTTTGTCAAGAAATCCATTAAAAATAGTTGCAATAAATTAAAAATAGTGGTAATATTGCAACCTCAAAACGGGTCCTATAGCTCAGTTGGTTAGAGCACCTGACTCATAATCAGGTGGTCCTTGGTTCGAGCCCAAGTGGGACCACAGTTTAAAAAAGACATGTAAAAACATGTCTTTTTTAATTTTTACAAAGATATTTTAAAAATAATAATTGTATTTATCCGTTACATTATAACATTTATTTTATTGTTTTTTCTATTATTGTTTTAGATTTGCC
>CAIMMM010000022.1 GCA_903842575.1 uncultured Bacteroidota bacterium
GGTATTATCTAAGAAGTATCTTATTTTTTTTATCTCCTTTTATCATCTTTTTCTTTTTATGAGAATTGATAGGGATATGTACATGAACATGTAGATGAAGTTATACCAGGTACATTACATAAGAAAATTATTTATTAATAAGAATAATCAAACTGAATTCTGTCATTTAACGCTAGAGTATAGGCTGCATTTGACACAGGGATGTATGTTAATGTAGTTCCGCTAATGCTGTAAGCAGCGTTACTCATCCTTATTCCGTTAATATACATTTTAATTTTGCTGTTGGCGGAAGGGTTATGAGTTAAAGTAAAATTAGTTTGTGCATGAGACGCAGAAAACTCATCAGCAGCTTCATTAATTGATACTGCACTAATAGATGCTACATTATTAGAAGATGTTACAGATCCATCTGCCATTAAATATTCATTAGAAGCACCACCATCTTTTACAAAAGAGGCTCCATGTACTTGTCCTCTTAGTCTTGTTATAGTAATTGAAGTATTACCTAGTGTTGCTGTATTACTACCCGCTCCAATAGCAGTATCCCCAATAACTATTTCATTGGTTTGATTGTTTGCATTTGTTCTAGTATCTTTTCCTATAAAAATGGAATTATTAGATGTCCCATTAATAGCCCCTGACTCAACTAACGAACCCGCTGAGCTCCCTAAAGCTACATTATTATTACCCGAAGTAATAAATTTTAAAGCTTGATAACCATTAGCCGTATTATTATTAGCAGTTGTGTTAGCCATTAACGATTCAAATCCTAAGGAGGTATTGCCTGTTCCAATTGTATTTGAATACATCGCAGATTGACCAACTGCAGTATTATTTGAAGCGGTTGTATTTGACCTCAAAGCATCTTGACCAACAACTGTATTAAAAGAACCCGTTGTATTGTTAAATAAAGCTATTTGACCCACTGCCGTATTATTGCTGCCAGTAGTATTTAAATATAAAGTTGCTGAACCTACTGAAGTATTCCTAATACCTATAGTGTTATTACCAAGAGAGTTTGCTCCCAATGCTGAATTATAATTACCAGTGGTATTAAATTCTAATGCTTGATTTCCTATGGCAGTTGATTGCATTCCCGTTGTATCAGTTTTTAATGCTTTATCTCCAAAGGAAGTATTACTGGATAAATTAGCTTTTCCATTATTCCACATTGTTAAGTCTGTAGTATTAAACTCTAGCGAACCTGTTACTCCAGGGGCACCTTGAATTCCTTGAATTCCTTGAATTCCTTGGTCACCTTTTACTCCTTGAGGACCTGCTCCACTTGCTGAAAATAAAGCATAGGGAACACTCATCAATTCTGACGTTCCTGATATAGAATAGGAAGATCCTCCTGTGGGGTCGGTTTCAGTTTTTATAAAATAAGGTCCGTTTGCCCAATTTATAGTTGCAAAAGTTCCTAAAATTGCTGAGCCAGTTCCAATTTCTACCGTGGCCAATCCATTGGCATTTGTTGTTACTGATTGTGTTTCAGAATAGGCAACAGTTCCTGTATTGCTTCCTCGTAAAATACTGATTTTCATACCAATATTTGAAGTCGAAATTAATGTGTTATTGCTGTTACGAATCACAGCCTGGTAGCTCATTTTTTGTGGAGATTGAGCAAATATGCTAGCAGTAAACAATACTGCTACAAAAAGGATAAATAGTTTTTTCATTTTAGTTGTTTTTAGTTTTTTTAGTTTTTTAGTTGTTCTTAATTATTTTAAATGTTTTTAAATCTTTATTGTTTTCCATTATTTTAATGAAATAAGTTGCTACCGCAAAATTTTCCATAGAAATAAAAGTTTCATTGTTGCTAATTTTCTTACTGGTAATACTTCTTCCGTTTATATCAAAAATAAAATACGATAAGTTTTCTATGTTATAATTTTCAATTCTTAAAGTCACATTACTTACAGTTGGGTTTGGATATACCATGCTTTGAATTGTAATCCCTGTTGCTTCTTCAACTCCTAAAGCAATTGATATTTCAAAAGGTTGTTGGACTCCTTGTGAAAAAGATCCGCCGGAACTCGCTTGATAAATATAGGCAACTTGCCCTATTGTATAACTAGCAGACCCGCCACTTCCTATTGCATTCCCTCCCGTAGCTGGAATAGTTTCTTGTGCTTGAGCAAAAAAAACGGATGCAAACAAAATTAATACATATACATAATCTTCTATTCTTTTCATGATCTATTTGGGGTTAAATAAATACTATTTTTTTATCTTTTGTTTTTGCCTATTAGGAGTGAATAATTTTATTTATTTTCCTATTGAAGCAATGCAATCAATAATTTTAACAAAGATAAATATATTTTTATATATAATA
>CAIMMM010000023.1 GCA_903842575.1 uncultured Bacteroidota bacterium
TAAAAAAATACATAAAAAAGCCAATATAGTTTAAAACTATATTGGCTTTTTTTTAATCCTCCTTTTTAATATCTAGTATTTATTTTGTTTTTTAGTTCGCACCATTCTCTTGCATTTTGAAATATTTTTAACCAAGGTGATGCTTCCATGTTTTGAAATTCCTTTGGTAACCAAGGAAATTGCCAAGTTAAAAATGTTCTTTCAGGATTAGGCATCATAATTGTATGCCTACCATCAGAGCTACATAAACCAGCAATTCCTTTATCAGACCCATTAGGATTAAACGGATAATCTTCTGAATCCGCAATAGTGCCATCATCTTTGGCATAATACACCGGAATACATTCAGATTCAATCAATTTTTCTATAACTTTTTCATTAGCTTTGAATCTACCTTCAACATTAGCACTCCAAACTGGAATTATAGAATTTTCCATATCTTTAAACATAATTGAGTTGCTTTTTGAAACTTTCAAAGATACATAACGAGACTCTAATAGTTTTGATGAGTTATGACTGGATAAATTGTCTATAAAACGAGGTTGTTCTTTATAATCAAAATCGTTTATTTTTACCCAACCTAATAATGATAACATTTTACAGCCGTTATAAACACCAAAAGAAAAAGTGTTTTTACGATTTTTAAAGTCATCAAACATTTTTTCTAGTATTTTATTACTACGAATAGTAAATGCCCACCCCTTTGCTGATGTAGGATAATAACCATAGGAAAAACAACCAACAGCTATAATACCCTGAAACATATCAAGATTAATAAGACCGTCTAATAAATCTTTCATACATATTTCATAAGTTTCAAAACCAGAAAGAGTTAATGCTGAAATCATTTCACTTTCACCGTTATAACCATTATTACGCAAAACAGCAACTTTAATTCGTGTTTCAGAATCAATAATGCTTTTATGTGTAGAACATGGAATAAATGAAAGTTTCATTACAGGATTTTCTCTTTTATAACATAATCTTCTTTCCATTTCAGCACAAACTGTATTTGATTGTAATTTTTCAATTTGATATGAAGTTTCAGACCACCATGATCTTAGTAAATCTGTTGATTCATTAAAAATCAAATCTTTATTGAAATATATACCGATTTCTTTACTTTTAGTTGTTGTACCGATTTTATTAAATTCAACTTCATATGCTTGAAGTATAGAACTAACATTATCAATATTGTTTTTTGAAACTTCTATTAATAATCCAAGCTCTTCTGAAAATAGTGTAGAAAATTCATTTTTTAACAAGTTCGTCAAATGAATCCTTATACCACAATTCCCAGCAAAAGCCATTTCACAAATAGATGTTATCAAACCTCCATCACTAATATCATGACCAGCTAAAATTAAATCATCAGCAATCAATTTTTGTACTGACTTAAACACATTTACGAAATAACCTGGATCATCCATGTCTGGTGATTCATTACCTACTTGTAAATATGCTTGTGCTATTGCAGATCCACCCAATCTAGATTTTCCTTTTGATATGTCTATATAAATAATAATACTATCTCCAGGTGTTTTTATATCAGGATTAATAACTTTTGTTATATCTGGGATATCACAATAACCTGAAATAATTAACGTTCTTGGGGAGTTTATAATTTTTCCATTTTCATCAGTTGTCAAAGAAAAATTATATGTACTACTATTTGGAGCAATACCAATTTTTTTCATTAATTCAGCCATAGTAAAACATGCTACAGATATAGCGGCTAATTCACCTGTTTTTTTTGGGGACCATATCCAATTTATAAAACATTTAACATGATTTAATTCAATACCTCCTACGAATACCATGTTTGTAAGCATTTCGCCTATTGCCATTCGGGTACCTGCAACAGGATTAACAATAGTACAAATTGGTTTTTCTCCTCTAGAAGTTACAGCACCTTTTTTTTCAAAATGTGATAAAGCAATTACACCACAATTTGCAACTGGTAAATGTAGAGGACCAACACATTGTTGTTGAGCTATTAAACCAGTGATACTTCGATCAATTTTATTTGTTAAGAATGATTTACAACCCACATAAACAAGTTTAAATACATCAATCAATACATTTTCTATAGTTGATTTTTCTGGCAATTTAAAATCTTCTAAGAGCAAATTAATTGTTGTATCATAATAAATTGCTTGTGGAAAATCACTAGTAATAGAATTTAGATCAAAATAAATAGGATTTTTTGAATCA
>CAIMMM010000024.1 GCA_903842575.1 uncultured Bacteroidota bacterium
ATCATTATTATTAGATTTAAAAGTTTAATTAGCCTAATTTTGCAAAACAATTTAAAAAACAAGTATATGAGCAAGTCTATTGACCCAATTGGAAAATTGATGGGATTGAGATACAAATCACATCCATGGCATGGTATCGACCTAGGTGTTGAAGCGCCAGAGATATTAACTTGCTTTATCGAAGTTGTTCCCTACGATACCGTAAAATACGAAATAGATAAAAAATCTGGCTATTTAAAAATTGACAGGCCGCAAAAATATTCAAATATTATTCCTGCTCTTTATGGGTTTATTCCACAAACGCATAGTGATAAATATCTTGCGAAACTCACCAATGATGCTTTAGACAGAACTGATATTATTGGCGACAATGACCCTCTTGATGTTTGTGTTTTAACTGAAAAAGACATCACTCACGGAAATCTTTTAGTTAAGGCTCGTCCAATTGGTGGATTTAGAATGATTGACAGGAATGAAGCTGACGACAAAATTATTGCTGTATTAATTGATGATGCCGTTTATGGTGACTACCAAGACATTCTTGATTGTCCTCCTGCTGTTATCACTAGATTGAAGCACTACTTCCTTACCTACAAAGACATGCCAGGGGAAAAAAGAGGTTGTGAAATCCCTCAAATTTATGGCAAAGATGAAGCATTAAAAGTCATCAATGCCTCTATGGAAGATTATAGAGTTTATGTTGAAAAATTGCTTTTCAGCTAAATTAAAAATTCAATAATTGGATTGCTGCCTTTTCAATTTTTTCAACATTTGGCAAAATTTCCTTTTCGAGTATTTTATTAAAACCAACTGGAGTAAAGGTTGATCCTACTCGTTTTACTGGTGCGTCCAAAAAGTTAAAGGCCTCCTCACCTATCATTGAAGCTAGTTCAGCACCAAAACCACTGAAGACCTTATCTTCATGAACAACCAATACCCTATTTGTTTTCTTTACAGAATTTAAAATGGTTTCTTTATCTAAGGGAATTAATGACCTAATATCAATCACTTCAACACTTTTGCCAGTGTTTTTTTCAATATTTTCAGCAGCTTTCAAGGAAAAATGCGTTGTATTTCCATAAGTAACAATTGTTAAATCATTGCCTGCTCTTCTTATTCTTGCTTTTCCAAAAGGAACCTCGAAACCATCAGGTATAAATGCTTCTGCTTCCTTAGAATTGTAAATAGCCTTCGGTTCTAAAAATAAAACCGGACCTTTTGATCGCAAGCAAGTCCTTAATAATCCAGCTGCATCATCAGCGAAAGAAGGATACACAATTCGAATTCCTGGAAATGTAGTTAATGCGCCTTCAATATTTTGTGAATGGTACAAACCACCACCTATATAACCACCTGAGGCAAGTCGAATGGTAATATTTGGTGAGAACTGACCATTGGTTCGCCAATATTCGTGCGTTAACTCGACAAATTGTTCCATTGCTGGCCAAAAATAATCAGCAAATTCAGCGCCTTCAATTACAATTCTGATTTTATCAGAAAACCGACTCATACCATTGGCGGTTCCAACGATAAAATCCTCAGCAATTGGGGCATTAAAAACCCTTTGATCGCCAAATTCCTGTTGCATTCCTTTCGAAACATTAAAAATTCCGCCTTTTTCTTTATTCGCAATATCTTGTCCCCAAATAAAAGTATCGGGATTAAATCTAAATTCAGCTTTTAAAGTTTCATTAATGGCTTGAATTAATTTCGATTTCTCACCCTCCTGATTATGAAT
>CAIMMM010000025.1 GCA_903842575.1 uncultured Bacteroidota bacterium
ATCCTTTTATCAAGTGATGGATTATAATGGAACAGAATGGCGAGCCAATAAATCAAATGGTTTTTTTAACGATAATTTTAATACGGCGATACATTCAGATTGGACCATTACTTCAGGATCTTCAGCGATGGCAAATTGGTCGATTTCATCAGGGCATTTGCTGCAAAGTAATGATACTGTTGCAAATTCAAATATTTACACTCAAGTAAGTCAGGATAGTACTCACGAATATCTTTACCAATGGAGTGGATATATTAATGGAACAAGCATAACCGCCAGAAGATGGGGAATGCATATTTTTTCCGACAATCCAACTCTTCCAAACAGAGGGAATAGTTATTTAATCTGGTTTAGGGCTGATGCAAATTCTCTTCAAATTTATGAAACGATAGGAGATGTATTAAATACACGACTTGATGTTCCACTTGCAACCGATCCATTAATATGGTACGACTTTAAGGTAACATACAGTCCAATAACTGGAGTAATAAAAGTTTATCTAAATGATACTTTGGTTGGAACTTGGACAGATACCACACCATTAAAAACAGGAAATTATATTTCATTAAGAAACGGCAGCTCAGCCGCTCAGTTTGATGATGTAAAAGTTAGAAAATCAAGAGGCTCAATGGTTAATGTTTCTGTTGGAGCTGGGGCAACAAATGATGTTAGATTTCAAAGTCCTAATTCTAGTCAAGAAGCTTGCAGAATAAACACCATTGTAAAAGATGTTTCAGGAAATTGGTCAACTCAAGTTGCCAATAACACAAAAGTTGATTGGGTTGCACCAACCACCACAGCCAATTCTCCTGGGATTTGGAAAACAGCTGACTTTACTGCAACCTTTGCCGATAATGATAATTTAAGTGGCATTGAAAAAAGTTATTACCAAGTAATTGAAAACAATGGAACCGATTGGGTTGCCAATAATAATCGTGGTTTTCTTATTGATAATTTCGACAATGCTGCGCTTCCATTATGGACAGATAGTGCTGGCACATGGGGTGTTACGTCAAGTGCATTAGTTCAAACTGATGAATTAGAGAATAATTCAAATATTTTCGCAGCTGTAAATCAAACATTGTCAAATAGATATCTGTATCATTTTAATGCTAAGGTAGAAGGAACGGGAACAAATAGGCGTTTTGGATTTCATTTTTTCTGTGATGATGCGAGTTTCCCAAACAGAAATAATTCTTATTTTATTTGGTTTAGGGTTGAATCTCAAAAATTGGAGTTCTATAAAGTTACGAATGATATTTTTACCCAAACAAAAGTAATAGAGAATGTTATGACAAATTCTGGACAGTTTTATGATTTCAAAATTGTTTTTGACAGAATTACTGGAAAGATGGATGTTTATAGAGATGAAAAGCTTTTAGGCACATGGACTGATCCAACTCCTAATTTTACTCAAGGAAACTATATTTCTTTCAGAACTGGAAATAGTAAAATGACCATAAATGATATCAATGTATTTAGATCCAGAGCATTGTCAACATTGGTTGGGGTTGGAAATAATGCTTCAAAGGAAATTCGATTTGAGAATCCTAGTCCGAGTATATTTGGAGCAAAAATTAAATCGATAGTCATTGACACTGCGCATAACTTGTCATCAATTTATGCGCATGATTTGAATATTGATTTTTCAAATCCTGGTACAGTTATTACCTTGAACGACGGAGTTTCAATTGATATTGATACCACTTTTACCTCTAGCTCCTTATCAGCAAATTGGTCAACAGCTTTTGATGGAAATTCTGGAATAACAAAATACTGGTATTCTGTTGGAACATCAATTGGAGGAAATGATATTGTTGGTTGGACGGATAATGGAATATCAACGAATGTAACTGCAGGAAGTCTGAATTTAGTTCATTTACAAAAGTATTTTGTAAATATTAAATCTGAAAATGGGGCTGGTCTTCAATCAAACGTTCAATCTTCAGATGGTCAAATTTATTTTGATCCATTTATTGGTGTTGCTGAAGTTCAAAATGAAAATGCCTTCACTGTTGCTCCAAATCCATTTAGCGGAAATACTATTGTATCTTATTCTTTACTGAATTCAGAAAAAGTAATCATAAGCATTATTGATGTTTTAGGACAAGAAATTCCGCTTTCAAATAAAATGGAATCATCTGGAAAACATTCATTGGTTGTTGATCCTTCAAAATTAAATCTCTCGGGAGGAATCTATTTTATTAAATTACTGACAGATACTGATGAGAAAACGATTAAAATATTAGAATATTAATACATAAAATTATGCATCATTTCACCAATTTAATAATGAAAAAGCAAATTGTTCAGACCATTTTTCTCGCTTTATTTTGTTTGTTTTTTACAAATGTTAGGGCAGCATTAATAAATTCCAATGTGGTAACAGGAAATTGGAGTAGTACTTCTTCATGGGTTGGAGGTATCGTTCCTACTGGTAATGATACCGTTGTAATTGTTG
>CAIMMM010000026.1 GCA_903842575.1 uncultured Bacteroidota bacterium
CAAAACATATCCAATTGCTACAATACTGGATATGGAAATTATAGAATCTAATCCAATAATAATCCATTTAGAAAATACTCCAATTTCTTCACTAATCTTATCAGTTATAGTGAAAAACGCAATTATTACAGCAAAAAATATAAAAACATTGATTATCCATTGTTCCTTTTTTCTGAAATATTTTGTTAATAAAAACTCTTTTTTTAAGGGGAAAAATGCTAAACTGGAAAAGAAAAATAAATTATTTAAAGAAGATAATATCCTATCGTTTATTATGTATGACAATGTAAAATCCTTAATATCAAAAAACTTATATAATGCAACTACAGTCCATGAAAAAAAAGCAAATATTATAAATAATAATCCTTGATTTATTTCTTTAATAAAAGCGGTCTGTTTGCTTCTTTTACGATTTTCTAACCATAAAAGACAAAGATATATTCCTCCAAAAAGAGTAAGGCCTAAAAGACAAATTAAATAAAACTGTTTAAACGTCATTTGGATAATTAATAATACAACACGCAAATATAGTATTATTAATTTGAGAATAAAACCCTCCGCTTTCGCGAAGGGTTTTTAATATAATTTCTTCTTAATATATTATTTCACAATCAAGAATTCAGCACGTCTATTTTGGGCATGTTCTGCTTCGGTACATTCTTTTCCACAATCTACTTTTGGCTCTAATTCTCCCATTCCTTTTCCGGAAATTCTGCTGGCATCAATTCCTTTAGAAATGATATATTGTACCGTAGACTTTGCTCTCCTTTCAGACAACAACAAATTGTATTCATCACTTCCTTTATTATCCGTATGAGATTTTGCCATAATAACCAATTTATCATTATTTTTCATCACCTGTACTAGTTTGTCTATCTCAAAAGCGCCTTCTTGCGTAATATTACTTTTGTTGAATTCAAAATAAATTGGTCTCAAAATGATTTCCGTTTCAGTAATTATTACATCAATTGGATGCAACATTGCATCCACTTTAGTAGTTGGTCCTTTGCTATTTTTAACGGCAAAAGTATATCCTTCATAGCCCTCTTTTGAAGCCTGAATAATATATGGTTTATCACAATCAACTTGGTATTTAACCTCGCCTTTAGAATTTGATAATTCGGTAGCGATAACATTTTCCTTGTCGTCAAGTATTGAAACGCTTGCGTTGGATAAAACAGAACCCGTTTTAGCATCGGTAACTACTGTAATTACATCTACTCCACAAATTGGTGTAACGACAAATATATCGTCGTTTCCATTACGGTTACTAGATAAAAATCCAGCATATTTAAGTCCGTTGTAAGTAAATGCAAAATCGTCTTTTTCTGTGTTTACAGGTTTTCCTAAATTACTTGCATTAGATCCATTAGATAAATCGATTTGATATATATCTAATCCTCCAAATCCTTGTTTTCCACTAGAAGCAAAATACAATGTTTTGTTATCATCTGCAATAAATGGGAAACTCTCGTTACTTTCTGTATTTACTTTATTTCCGATGTTCTGTGGCTCTCCATAAGTTTCATCATTATTAATAGCTACTTTCCAAATGTCTGCTCCTCCAATACTCCCTGGCCGATTTGAAGAAAAATATAATGTTTTCCCATCTCTACTTAAACTTGGATTACTGTTTGAAAAAGCCTTGTTGTTGAATGGTAACGCAGAAATTTCTCCCCATTTATCTCCCGATTTGGTTGTTTTGAATAGATACACTTGGCTGAATTTAGCATTCGCTTTTTTATCCTTTTCAGATATGTTTTCTTTAAAACTTTCACTAGCGAAATAAGCTGTATTACCATCAGTACTTATCGTTATTGGACCATCGTGCCATTTCGAATTTAATTCGGTAACTGCAACTGCGTTGGCAATGGTTCCATCTGTTGCATAATCCGCTTTGTAGATATCTAAATAAGGCTCATCTGTTCGTCCATAATTTTTACCCGCACCTTTTCTAGCACTAGCAAAATAAACATTATCATCATAAAGAACTGCCCCAAAATCAGATTTATCACTGCTAATGTCAGACGATTTTACATTGAATAATTTTGTTTTATCTAATAATCTCGGGATATAGTTTGGATTTTCATTAAAATCCTTAGCGCGCATATCATTTGGAGAAGCTTCCGCAAATTTTTGCATTTGTTTGTTTGCCTCTTCATATTTCCTATTGGCTTTCAACATTTGCGCATAACGATAATAGGTTTCTGCGTCTTGCTGTGTTTCTGTTGCTTTTGCATACCATTTTGCAGCCTCTGATGTATTAAACATATTGAAATACGTATCGGCTAATTGTTTGTATACATACGGGTCTTGTTTGCCGTTTTCAACAAGTTTGAGGTATTCTTTTGCCGCATTGATATATTCATATCGATTGTATAATTTATCGGCTGCTTTTGTGTCTTTGTTTTGAGCTGTAATTGTTAAAGTGCTAACCACAAAACTTAATGCTATATATAAATTTTTCATTTTTACTTTTAGTTTATAGATTAGAAATATCTAGGTGAACGGGATACTTTTTTCGGGAAGTTCAAATCAAATAACAATATGAACTCATGCGAAGCAGGCGTCACCACTTTTAAATCTGAAATAACATGGTCATAGGCGTAGCCAATTCTTAAATTTGGTGTAATACCAAAATTAATCATCACACCAAATGAATCTTCTTGTCTATAGGTGGCTCCAAGCTCTAACCTATCGTAAAACATGAAATTAGTGGATACGTCAAATGATGTTGGTGCGTTAAATGCCGATTTAACCATTGCAAATGGTTTGAATTTTAAATTTGGATTAATATCAAATACATAACCTCCCGTTAAAAAATAGTGCAAATCTTCGGTTCCATATTGAGCTCCATTAAAATCTAAATATTTTGATTTTAACATATTGGGAACTGAAAAAGCCACATAATACTTGTTGGTATAGTAAAACAATCCTGAACCAACATTTAGAAATGTTCTATTGGGATTGGCTCCCCAGGCCTCATCTCCCGGATCTGGAAGGGTTGGGATAATATTTGTAAAATCCACTTTATGCATCGTAGCACCTGCTTTTAATCCAAACGCTAATCGTTGTTCTCCTCCTAAATTTAATGTGTATGAGAAGTCTGCATAGAAATTGTTTTCTTCTACTGGGCCTATTTTATCTGAAATAACAGATAAACCCAATCCAACATTTCTTCCAACAGGACTGTGTATGAAAAAAGTTGTGGTAGTGGGCGCATCTTCTATTCCAACCCATTGTTTCCTGTGTAATAATCCACCCGAAACTCCTTCTTTTGAACCAGCATAAGCCGGATTTATTACACTCATATTATACATATATTGTGTGTAATTTGGGTCTTGTTGCGCTTGTAAAGATGTCAATCCAGTTAGAGCGAATATAGCAATGAAATATAATTTCTTCATTTTGATTTTGTTTTATTATTTTTTATAATAATTATTAAATTTCTCTGTTGATATAAATCCAACCCGTTTTGATTTTTCCATTATTAAAATGAATAACATAATAATAAGTTCCATCAGGTAATTCATTCCCGTTATTAGCCTTTCCACCCCATTCATTTGTATAATTCATTTTTGAATAGACTTCCATCCCATATCTATTATAGATTTGAAGTTCTTTAACACTCAAATTACTAAGTTCAAAATTATCATTAAGGTTATCGTTATTTGGAGAAATTCCTTTTTGAATGCCACAGTATGAATTTGAAACGGTAATTTGTTGTTCCAGATTACAGTTGTTTGTTCTAACTACAACACTATAATCGTCTTCATCGGTTATGATAACAAAAGAATCAGTGCCAATGATTTCATGAAGAGAATTATACCAAGTGAATATAGAATTAGATGTGCTATTTTGAACAATACTCAAAATATAATCTGTTCCATCACAACCACTTGAAATAGTAAATTCAGGTAAGGCATTAACGGTTACTGTTAATAAAGTTGTAGTTGCACATTGTCCATTGTTAGGTGTAAATGTATATACTGTATCTCCTAAAATTGCATTATTAATAGTGCTTGGGCTCCAAATTCCATTAATAGAATTACTTGAAGTTAAAGGCAATATTATTTGTGCGCTAACACCATAACAATTAGTAATAGCAGTACCAAAATTAAATGTTGGCGTTACAATTTGATTTACAATTACTGTTATGGCATTATTTAATATTGTATTACAGGTTCCTAAACTAATTTGGCTTAACAAAATGGTTGTATTTGTTGTCACCGCATTTATTGATACTGTTGCATTTCCAGATGCATTCAAAACAACTGTTTGGTTGGCACCTGTATTAATAGTATAACTCACTGTTGCATTGGCAGTTCCTGATAAAGCAAATACAGCATTTCCTCCGGAACAGATTGGAGTTGTAGCCGTTAGATTTCCAAAGGTTGGATTTGGTGAAACCACAACTGTTGCCGTATTACTTATTGTTGCATCACAGGTTCCTAAACTAATTTGGCTTAACAAAATGGTTGTATTTGTTGTCACCGCATTTATTGATACCGTTG
>CAIMMM010000027.1 GCA_903842575.1 uncultured Bacteroidota bacterium
CACCTCTTCCCATCCCGAACAGAGTAGTTAAGCCCGCCTGCGCAGATGGTACTGCAGTTATGTGGGAGAGTATGTCGTCGCCTTTTTTAGAAAGTCCTTCACGAAAGTGAGGGACTTTTTGTTTTAAATCGTTTTTAAAGGATATTGAGAATAGTTTCGGATAAGAATTAAATATCTTTAATGAACTCATCGTATTCAAAATAGAATAATTCGAGTGCGGTCATTTTCTCATTAAAGAAGCTATATATTTCATCCCAATATTTCGGATTACTAACAGTAACATCAAGTTTTTCAACCCAAATCCTACAGATGGTTTTCCCATTTTCAAGTGTAAAGTTTTTTTCAAAGACTAGATCTTTTATAAATTCTTCTTCAAGAATGTTTTTTAAGGCATGCAGTTTTTCAAAATAAACGATTCTTTTTTCTTCACTTCGTTCTTCTATATCAATGATAACCTGAGCTTTTGTATTGTCAACAAAAAATTTAAAGGAGAAGTCTTTAATTTTGGTATTGTAAAGCATCCATTTTCGTGGATATTTCTCAGCGAAAGTTACCCAGAATTCTTGTTTTAATTTTTGATTTTCTTGTTTAGAGTACATTTTAGTTGTGTGTAGTATGACGTTGAAATTTGGTTATATAAAATTTCTAAACTATCTTTAGTTTTCAGAACTGCTAAAATAAGGATTGAATATGGATTTTAAGGACTTTCTTAATGGTATTCCTAAAATTGAAAGTGAAATCCTTTTGGGAGAAACTGCACATTTAAAAATGGTGCCACCTGAGCGTAAAGAACTCATGAAAGATATTGATTTAGTGACCACAAATCCAAAAAAAGCAGCGGTTATGATGCTTTTTTATCCAAAAAAATCAGTGACACATTTGGTTTTAATAGTTAGAAACTCCTATCCGGGTATTCATTCATCTCAAATTGCTTTTCCCGGTGGGAGGGTGGAAGAGTTTGATAAAAACCTTCAAGAAACTGCCTTACGAGAAACGCATGAAGAAATAGGAATTTCTCCTGATAAAATAAATATTATTCGTCCCTTTACAGAAATATATATTCCGCCTAGTAATTTTATGGTTTACCCTTTTTTGGGATACTGTGAGCACGAAATAGCCTTTGAATTGCAACAAGAGGAAGTAGCCGGTATCATTGAACTTCCTTTATCAGAATTTATGGATGAGCATATTGTTGTTTCCAAATCGATGAATACTTCCTATTCAGATTTTTTTGAAGTTCCTTGTTTTAAAGTAAACGAGCACTATATTTGGGGAGCAACCGCTATGATGTTGAGTGAGTTGAAAGAAACATTAAAAATGACGTTATAAAATCTAAGTTTTGTAGATTTGCCATTCAATTTTAATACTAAATTACAATTATGGGATTGTTAAAAAGAAATCCTTTCGGACATATACTTTACCTTAAAAAATGGTTAATTCGAATTTTTGCAGCGTTAACCCATCGTCGTTATCGGGGTTTTAATGAATTGCAAATTGAAGGTTCGGAAATCATTAAAACTTTACCCGATACTAACGTACTTTTTATATCCAATCATCAAACCTATTTTGCGGATGTAGTAGCTATGTTTCATGTTTTTAACGCTAGTTTATCAGGAAGAGATGATAATATAAAAAACTTGGGATATATATGGCATCCTAAATTAAACATCTATTATGTAGCGGCAAAAGAAACCATGGAATCGGGTCTGTTACCCAGAATTCTTTCCTATGTTGGTGCCATTTCTGTAGAAAGAACTTGGCGTGCTGGTGGTAAAGATGTTTCGGAAAAGAGAGATGTTAATCCAAATGACACCGAAAATATTAAAATTGCCCTTAAAGATGGTTGGGTTATTACTTTTCCACAAGGAACAACAAAGTCCTTCAAACCAGTTAGAAAAGGAACAGCTCATATTATCAAACAATATAAACCTATAGTTGTTCCCATTGTAATTGACGGCTTTCGTCGTTCATTTGATAAAAAGGGATTGCGTTTGAAAAAGAAAAACATTCTTCAATCTTTCATTATAAAAGCGCCACTTGAAATTGATTATGAAAATGATTCCATAGATGCTATTGTCGAAAAAGTAGAATATGCTATTGAGCAACATTCATCCTTTTTAAAAGTAATTCCTGCCGAGGAAGTTGAAGAAATAGAAAAATTGAATAAACTCCGTCAATGGGAATACTAGAAAAAGGGATATGTTAGTACGGTGTCTTTTTATATGTCAATTTTCTTCAATTCTTTATAATTTTGGTGCAATCTTTTTAATAATATTCCATAAAGAAGTCGGTAGAAAAGCCAAAATAAAAATGTCAAAACTATAGTAGCTAAAATAATAATTACTATACTGATAATTATAAATTTTGTAGGTATTACAGGGTTTTCAATACCTTTTTTAATCATTTCGTCAATGTAGCCGTGATATAAGCCAAAACTCATTATCGTTATAAAAATAAATGCGAAAGAACATAAATTAAAAATCACATAATATTTTACCACCTTACGGGTGTTTATAATAGTTGACAATAATTGTTTTGTACTATCCACTACCGATATTTTTTTATACATCAAATAGAATTTATATATAAAATAAATAACAACAATATATATAAATACTGTACAGACAATATAATACTCGTAAATCCCCCATTTTTTGAAATACTCAATGTTTTGAGTGTCATATTTCGTATATGACATAGCAATACTTAAAATGAATCCCAAACTAAGTTCTATCAAACTAATATAAAATATCCACTTCACTATTGAAGAGGACTTTTTATGTAGCATCTTGTATATTTCAACTTCGGTAACTTGATCAAAAGAGTGTGCCTTTTTTTGCCAAGCTTTTTTTAATAAATCTAGCTCTTCCATTTTCCTTACGGATTTAATATTTTCTTTAATTTCCCTTTAATTCTATTTATTTTCACTCGGGCATTTACCTCGGTAATTCCCAAAGTTTCTGCTATTTCAGTATAGTCTTTATCTTCTAAATACATAAAAACCAAAGCTTTTTCAATGTCATTCAGCTGTTTTACAGCTTCATACATCAACTTGATTTGTTCTTCTTCTTCGTGATTATAATCTTCTTGACTGATAAAATGCTTCCCGCTTTCAAACTCAATGGTTGAAATGGAACGCGTACTTTTTCTATATAAAGTAATCGCGGTGTTTAAGGCCACTCTATAGGCCCAAGTAGAAAATTTAGATTCTCCTCTAAATTTTGGGAAAGCCTTCCATAGCTGTATCGTAACCTCTTGAAACAAGTCTTTATGCGCATCTTCATCATTGGTATATAACCTACAAATTTTGTGGATAATATTCTGATTTTCTTTAAGTTGCTTAACAAAAATTTGCTCTAAACTGTCACTCATAACTACGTTAGTAACCTTATATTGAATTTTGTTACAAGGTAAATATTTTTTTTTAGGAGCACAAACTTTTGTGTTTCTCAATTACTACTTGTCCCGCTTTTGTATCAAGTGGCACAGGAAGTTTAGAAGCAGGTTCCATTACCTTCCTTATAATAATTAATCAACAAATCCACAAACTTACTATAGCTATCAATACCATCTTCTTGTTGGTTAAACTTTAAAAATTGGTCGTAAAAAGCGTGAAATCCCTTGTCAATAAAGGTGTCGTATTGTTTCCAAAACAAATCGCTTTCTTTATAATTGGCTATAATTCCAGTATTTATTTTTGCTTTGAAAACTTTAAATTTTGCTTCGTCTTTCATGCCAATATTGGCCATGCAATAGCGTAAAGCATTGCTGTAAGCAGAATATTGAAAGTACAAATCCTCATTTTTAATACTGGCTAAAAACCCTATAAAATTGCATTCACTTTCGCTGGCATACCCTATTTGATGTGCCATTTCGTGGCAAACCACATTAGGAAAACCATACATAGGTAGTTTGTCATTAACCTGCGCTTCATTGGTAAACGGATTCAAATAACCACCAAAACCCATATAGGTCAATGGTAAACTAAATAGTGATTTTTTAATACTTGGTGTTTGATAGTTGAAAAAAGGATATTGTTTGGATAAATTATTATACCCATTTTGTGTCATTTTAAAAATGGAATCTTGAGAATAAGGATTGGTTACTTTCAGGTTTTTGTTTTTTGTAATTTCAAGTTGAAGCGCATTGGTCTTGGTAATCAGCTTTTCGGTAAAAGCAAACAAATCTTCATTGGTATATTCCCGTTGAATATTCATTTTCTCAAAAAGAGGCACCCGATAATAATTCAAAGCCCAAAGAAAATGAAACAAGAAATAGGCAACAGAAACAACACTTGTAATTTTCAACAACTTGTCTTTCCATGTCGTTTTAGCTCCACTCCATTCTGCTGCGCCTCGGGTCCATAATTTTCTAGTTTTCCAAATGGAGATTAAAAGGTAAACAATCACAATTCCATACACAAAATCACCCAATGAAAAAGGGATTTTACCCAAGGTTATTCGTGAGATTTTTGAAATAGAAACATACATTCCATTACTATAGAAACGTTCCACTAATTCCGGAAAAAAAGCAATTATTTTCAAAAAAATAATTTGAAAAACTAAAAATAAAGGCAGAATGTATGTGCGTTTCACGTCAAAAATTTAAAACGTAAATATAATGACAATATCAATTCGTAAAGAAATTAAACTTTGTAACTTTGCTACTCGACATTTAAAAAAATATAAAGATATAATGAGCCAAGAAATTAGAAACCTAGAACCAAAAGCACTTTGGAATAAATTTGCCGATTTAAATGCGGTGCCTCGACCTTCCAAAAATGAAGAGCGCGTAATTGAATTCATGAAAGACTTTGGAAATAGTCTCGGATTGGAAACTTTTGAAGACGAAATCCGCAATGTGATTATCCGAAAACCTGCCACTCCCGGAATGGAAAACAGAAAAGCATTGGTACTTCAAGGACATTTGGATATGGTGCACCAAAAAAATGGTGATACTGTTTTTGATTTCGACAAACAAGGCATCGACATGTATGTGGATGGAGATTGGGTTCGTGCTCGAGGTACCACATTGGGTGCCGATAACGGATTAGGTGTCGCCATGATTATGGCAATTCTAGAATCTAAAGAAATAAAACATCCTGCTATTGAAGCCTTGTTCACGATTGACGAAGAAACTGGAATGACAGGTGCTTTGAACTTAAAAGGAGGCGTGCTTCGTGGGGATATTTTACTAAATATGGACACTGAAGAGGACGATGAAATTGATATTGGTTGTGCAGGAGGAATCGATGTTACTGCCAATCGTTCCTATAACGAAGAGGAAACTCCAGAAGGTTCTGTTGGGTACACGATTGCCGTTAAAGGCTTGAATGGAGGGCATTCAGGAATGGATATTCACAAAGGTTTGGGGAATGCCAACAAAATCATGAACCGTTTGTTGTTTGATGGATTTGAGAATTTTGGTTTGCAAATAGCTGAAATTTCTGGAGGAAGTTTGCGTAATGCAATTCCAAGAGAAAGTGTTGCCAAAGTGATTGTTGCCGGAATGTATGACGAAGCCTTTGTGTTTGATATGCAGGAAATTATCGGCGATATCAAAACTGAATTTAAAACCATGGAGCCTAATCTGACAATCGAAATTGTAAAAAGCGATGTGTCTGCCAAAGTAATGGATTTAGGTGTTCAAGAAGGTTTGTTGCGTTCGATTTATGCTGCTCACAATGGCGTTTACCGAATGTCTGCCGATATGGAAGACTTGGTAGAAACTTCTAATAATATTGCTCGTGTGATTGTCAAAGATGGTGAAATTTCCATTCAAAATTTAACACGTTCCTCGGTTGAAACTTCCAAAATGGATTTGGCCAACGGTTTGCGTTCGGCGTATGAATTATTTGGTTGCGAAGTTACTTTTGCAGGAAGCTATCCAGGTTGGACTCCCAATGTAAAATCGGAAATATTGGATTTATTAGTGAACATTTACGAAAAACAAAACAACGAAAAACCAAAAGTGGTAGCGTGTCATGCTGGTTTAGAATGTGGCATTTTAGGAACCAATTATCCCGATATGGATATGATTTCGTTTGGACCCACCATTCACGGAGCGCACAGCCCTGATGAAAGAGCTTTAATACAATCATCTCAAAAGTTCTATAAATTTGTATTAGAAATTTTAGAGGATATTCCAGTGAAGTAGTTAACCGTTTTAGAAACGGAGCAACTTCAAATTGTTTAAAAAATCTCGCCTTGACTAAGACGAGATTTTTTTATTTTGGTGCATTTACCAAATAATTATAAATCAATTTTTTGTGTTCATCTGATATTTTTGCTTTAGGTTGCATGGCATCAAGATTATGTTGCCAAGCTAAAGCATTATATTTATTTGGTGTATACAATTGATGGCAGCCAGCGCAATTATTGACATACAATTTTCTTCCTTTTTTTAGCTCTAAAACAGAAATAGTTGTGCTGTTTTCGGTTGGAATATACAATTGTGATGAACACGAAAAAAGCACTAGAAATAAACTATATAAAATGATTTTTTTCATCTTTTAAAATGCGTAAGAGAAGATTAATCGTGTTTGAAATTTAGTAAATTCATCTAAATTCAAACCATTCATGCCTTCTGGATTGTTTAGGCCTGTAATTTGAGGCAATGCTGTTAGGTTAATCCAAAATTTATCAGAGGAATAGGAAACTGTTGGGCCAGCAAATAGAGCAGAATGCGTGAATTTATCTGTTTTGATGTACACATTTTTATTGATGAATTCTGCGCCTAGATTCCAATTTTTGTTTAAATTATAGGAGGAAGCATAATTAAAATCGTATTTAATTTCAGTTTCGGTTTTTATTTCACCATTCTCAGTTGTGGTAATCCATTCTGGTTCCAAATTTAAGTTCACGACATGCAGTATTCTCCCAATTTTTTTATCAAAAATAGCTTTCAATTCTATCTCCACTTCATCGGTAGAAGCTGATATTTCCAAATATCCTGCAAAACCAATTTTATTTGCAATAGGATCAGAGAATTTATATTTCCATTCATTAGAAAAAGAAATCTCTGTTGGGTCCATTACTATTGCACCGATCGCATTATCTAAAAAAGCTTTTTGTTTGGCATTCATATAAAAGGCAACTTGTAAATTAGAGCCTAGACCATTTTCATATTCCACGCGGGTTTGAATTTCTCTATAATAATTTTCCTTCCCTTGAAGTAGTGTTGTCCAAACTTCTATTTCTTTTTGCCCTTTACCTAGGACACTACTTTGATAGGTGTAATTAAATATTCGGTCTTGTGATGTTACTTGTAAGATGTTTAAAAGCAGCATAGCTAGTAATATTGTTTTTTTCATTTATTCTTATTTAGATTAATTAAAAATAATTATGCAAATATAGAATCCAAATTTGGTTTTTAAAAATTATTTAGAATAAATATGAATAATAATTTTATAGTGCTGAGAGTGATGGTGATACGTCATAAAAAAACCTCGCTTTGGGGTGAGGTTTTTATAAAATAGTTGTTTAAACGATTTTATTTTCGCTTCATAGGATAGCTTTCAGTACTGGCCTTTCCTTGTTGTGTTCCAGAAAAGGCGACAATTAAGTCGTTAGGCCCCGCTTTTTTATAGACAATCTTTTGTGGGTAATCGTGTGATGAATTTTCGAAAGTAAATTCCATTGCTGTTGCTGTTATTAATTTAAAGGAAACGGGTTTGTCATTATTTTGTCCTTTCACCGTTGGTATATAAAACAGTTCTTCTCCCTTTTGTAAAAGTTCAATACTTTCGAAACTGATAGTGTATTTTTCTTTTATAAAATAACTATGTCCCACAAAGGTGCTATCATCTTTCTTTTCCCAACTTTCGGACAAATCACCTTCGGGTAATTTGTTTTCCCAATTCCCAAGCAGCCAATCCATTGTTCCCAATTTCTCATATTTACTAGCATTCCCAATTTTATCTTTACAAGATATTGAAGTAAAAATAAGGAATAGTGTTGCAGTTTTTAGGAAGCTCTTATTCATTTGAATTGGATTTTTTTCTGTAAAAATAATTAATATTTACTACATATTAATGGACTAATTTGAATATCATCAAAAATCTGAAACCTGAAATCTAAAATCTGCATTCTTTTTACTAAATTTGCACTCCGAACCGAAAAACGATTTTTGATGAAAATAAAAAAAAACGTATTAAGAGGTTACTTCTGCCCTTGGGCAAAAATATAAACTAGAAGAAATAAAGGATACAATAAAATGTTAGACAGATTACAATATGTAAAACAGCGTTTCGATGAAATCTCAGACTTGATTATTCAACCTGATATTATTTCGGATCAAAAACGCTATGTGTTACTAAATCAGGAATACAAAGGGCTCAAAAGCTTAATGGAAAAGCGTGATGAGTATGTTTTGCTTGTGGCCAATATTGAAGAAGCCAATGAAATTCTTGCTGATGGTTCTGATGCTGAAATGGTTGAAATGGCCAAAATGCAAATGGATGAAGCTAAAGTCCGTTTGCCCGAATTGGAAGAAGAAATTAAGTTTATGCTAATTCCCAAAGATCCCGAAGATGCCAAGAATGTTATGGTGGAAGTTCGAGCAGGGACGGGTGGTGATGAAGCTTCCATTTTTGCAGGAGATTTGTTTAGAATGTATACTAAATATTGTGAAAGTCGTGGTTGGAAAACTTCGGTTGTGGATATGAACGAAGGAACTTCTGGCGGATTTAAAGAGGTAATTTTTGAAGTTACAGGAGAAGATGTTTATGGACCTTTGAAGTTTGAAGCAGGTGTACACCGTGTGCAACGTGTACCTCAAACCGAAACGCAAGGACGTGTGCATACTTCGGCAGCTACCGTAATGGTTTTACCGGAAGCTGAAGAATTTGACGTACAAATTGATATGAATGATGTTCGTGTGGATTTTTTCTGTTCGTCTGGTCCTGGAGGACAATCGGTGAACACTACAAAATCGGCTGTTCGTTTAACGCATATTCCATCTGGTTTGGTGGCGCAATGTCAGGATCAAAAATCACAACATAAAAATAAAGATAAAGCCTTGACGGTTTTGCGTTCTCGTTTATACGAACAAGAATTAGCTAAAAAACAAGCTGAAGATGCTACAAAACGTACGTCACAAGTAAGCTCTGGTGACCGTTCTGCAAAAATCCGCACCTATAATTACGCGCAAGGAAGAGTTACCGACCATAGAATTGGTATGGATATTTTTGATATGGATGGCGTTATGAATGGTAAAATTCAAAAACTTGTTGATGAGCTTCAATTGGTCAACAACATGGAAAAACTAAAAGAAAGCGAAGTTTTCTAAATTACAAGCCTCATTTATTGAGGCTTTTTTATGCAATGAAATTAGTAACTTTGTATAACAACGACAAAAAATGACGACAGACCAACTCATCCAACAAATTCGACAAAAAAAATCTTTTCTCTGCATCGGTCTTGATGTAGATTTAACAAAAATTCCACAGCATTTACTGCAACTTGACGACCCAATTTTTGAATTTAACAAAGCCATTATTGATGCTACTCATGATTTGTGTGTTTCTTATAAACCCAATGTCGCTTTTTATGAAGCTTATGGAATCAAAGGTTGGCAATCCTTGCAAAAAACTATTCAATATATCAACGAAAACTACCCTGAAATTTTCAGTATTGCCGATGCTAAACGAGGAGATATTGGCAACACTTCTGCCATGTATGCCAAAGCTTTTTTGGAGGATTTGAATTTTGATAGTATAACCGTTGCGCCTTATATGGGGAAAGATTCGGTGGAGCCCTTTTTAGCGTTTGAAAACAAGCATGCTATACTGTTGGCCTTAACTTCCAATGAAGGTGCGTTTGATTTTCAAACTAAAAACATTGAGGGAAAAGACTTGTATAAAGTGGTAATTGAAACGTCTAAAACGTGGAAAAATGCTCATAACTTGATGTATGTAGTTGGTGCTACCAAAGCTGAATATTTTGCAGAAATTAGAAAAATAATTCCCAATAGTTTTCTTCTTGTTCCTGGTGTAGGTGCCCAAGGAGGAAGTCTTTCGGAAGTTTGTAAATATGGAATGAATGAAAACGTTGGTTTACTAATCAATTCCTCCCGCGGAATTATTTATGCTTCCAACAGAAATGATTTTGCTAAAAAAGCTAGGGCAGAAGCTTTGAAAATGAAACAGGAAATGGAAATAATTCTAAACATAAATTAACTCAATAAACTTTGCGTTTAAATAAATAAAAAAGTCACGCCTTCTGAGCGTGACTTTAATTTTATAACTAACCTAAACCAAATAATAATTAACCAAAATTATTACACTACAAAGATACATTGTGTTTTTGTCTATAAATGTTAAGGTTGTGTTATTCTTATGTTATTGATTTCTAAAATTTTAAGTATTAATTAACAGTGTTTAAAATAGTTATTATTCTATTTTGTCTTGCATTGCAAAAACTTTTAATAATAAAGGTGAAGTTCTGGATTTTAAATCGGTTCTAATGCTTTTTTCTTCTACTGCAATCATCTTAAAAACGCCTTCCAAAGCTTTATTAGTAGTATAATCGGTTAAGTCGGGATTTACTTTTTCCACCATTGGAATACTATTGTATTTTTTAATTATACTCGCCCAAACTTTATCAGCGCCAACTTTACTAAAGGAATTTTTTATTACAGGATTAAATTTTGCATACAATGGTGTAGTTGTAGATGTTTGCAAATAAGTAGTTGCAGAATTTTCATTACCCATTAAAATATTTTTAGCATCTGTAAAACTCATATTTTTTATTGCTTCAACAAAAATAGATGTTGATTCTTTTACAGCATCTTCAGCCGCACGATTTAACATCAAAATACCTTTGTTTGCTAAAGAACTTAATCCCATTTTTCGCAAAGCTTTGTCTACTTTTCTGAACTCTTCTGGTAATAAGATTTTTACCATTTGGTTTTTGTAAAAACCATCCGTAGCTGTTAATTTGCTAACTTGTTTGGCAACTCCATTGTTAAGTGCTTCTTTTAAACCATTAGAAATATCAATATTGCCTACAGAAGAACTTGATGTTGGCAGGTCTATTGGAATAACTTTTTTGATTTCTTCTTTGACCTCATTTTTAATCTGATTCAAGATATTAATTTGAGAAAAGCCTATAGTAGGAAGTAAAAGCAATAAGGTAATTTTAGTTTTCATATAATTTTATTTTCAGGCATTTTATCAAAAATGAAGCCAATTATCCCTTCCCGATTTTTTATAATGGGTAAGTAAGGTATTTTTTAAATAACATTTTCCTGTTATAGAAAAGAGTTTTCAATTTCTTTATCAAATAGTAATTAATATTCCAAATCTAAACTAATTTTCAAGATATTTTAATCCGCTAGATTCTTTTAATGTTTTACTTTTTTAAGAGGCCTTTTTTTGAAAAATTCGTAAATTGCGGACTCAAAATAGATTAAATTTTATAGATGACACCACAAACACCTTATATCCCTAAAAATAAAGTCCGAATTGTAACTGCCGCTTCTCTTTTTGATGGTCACGATGCCGCTATTAATATTATGCGAAGAATAATTCAAGCAACAGGTGTTGAAGTGATTCATTTGGGCCATGATAGAAGTGTGGAAGAAGTTGTGAATACTGCCATTCAAGAAGATGCCAATGCAATTGCCATGACATCCTATCAAGGCGGGCATAATGAATATTTCAAATATATGCTTGATTTGCTTAAGGAAAAAGGAGCAGGGCATATTAAGATTTTTGGCGGAGGAGGCGGTGTAATTTTGCCTTCGGAAATAGCAGAATTGAAAGCTTATGGAATTACAAGGATTTATTCACCGGATGATGGTCGTGCCATGGGATTGCAAGGAATGATTAATGATTTGGTGCAACAATCCGATTATGCTATTGGAGATAAGTTGAATAGCGAACTCAAACATATAGAAGACAAAAACCCAACAGCAATAGCACGTTTGATTTCTGCTGCTGAGAATTTCCCGGAAATAGCTAAACCTGTTTTTGAAGAGATTCATAAAAAAAACAAAGAGTGTAAAACACCCGTTCTTGGAATTACAGGAACTGGAGGTTCAGGAAAATCTTCTTTAGTAGATGAGTTAGTACGTCGTTTTTTAATTGATTTCCCAGAAAAAACGATTGGTTTAATTTCGGTTGACCCATCAAAAAGAAAAACAGGAGGAGCATTGCTTGGAGATAGAATTCGGATGAATGCCATCAATAATCCTAGAGTTTATATGCGCTCTTTGGCAACACGTCAATCCAATTTGGCTTTGTCGAAATATGTTGCCGAAGCCATCGAAGTGTTGAAAGCGGCAAAATATGACATCATTATATTAGAAACTTCCGGAATTGGACAATCCGATACCGAAATCATGGACCATTCCGATGTGTCTTTATATGTAATGACTCCCGAATTTGGTGCCGCAACCCAATTGGAAAAGATTGATATGTTGGATTTTGCCGATTTAGTAGCTTTAAATAAATTCGATAAAAGAGGCGCGCTTGATGCTATTCGTGACGTCAAAAAACAATACCAACGCAATCACAATTTGTGGGATGTTAATCTTGATGAAATGCCTGTTTTTGGAACCATTGCTTCCCAGTTCAATGATCCGGGAATGAACACGTTGTACAAAGCAATTATGGATAAAATTGTAGAAAAAACAAATTCCGATTTGAAATCTACATTCCAAATTACGAGAGAAATGAGCGAGAAAATATTTGTTATTCCTCCTCACCGAACGCGTTATTTATCTGAAATTGCCGAAAACAATAGAAAATATGATGAAACGGCCCTTTCTCAGGTAGAAGTAGCGCAGAAATTATATGGAATTTATAAAACGATTGAAAGTGTTTCATCATTAATTCCGGCATTATCAAAAGTTGGAATTGATGAAAGTTTGCTGCAGTCAAAAGATAAAAATAAAAATGAGTTTCTAAATCTTTTAGTAAAGGAATTCGATCGCGTAAAAATGAATTTGGATCCTTACAATTGGGAAATTATCCTCACTTGGAATGAAAAGGTAAACAAATATAAAGACCCTGTTTATTCATTTAAAGTCCGTGACAAGGAAATAAAAATAGCAACGCATACCGAAAGTTTATCCCATTCTCAAATTCCAAAAATTGCTTTACCAAAATACCAAGCTTGGGGTGATATTTTAAAATGGAATTTGCAAGAAAATGTGCCAGGAGAATTCCCATTTACCTCTGGATTGTACCCTTTTAAAAGGGAAGGTGAAGATCCATCCAGAATGTTTGCTGGAGAAGGTGGTCCAGAAAGAACGAATAAACGGTTTCATTATGTAAGCGCAGGTTTGCCGGCAAAACGTTTGTCAACTGCTTTTGATAGTGTGACTTTGTATGGAAACGATCCGCATATTCGTCCTGATATTTATGGAAAAATAGGGAATGCAGGTGTTTCCATTTGTTGTTTGGATGATGCTAAAAAGTTGTATTCGGGTTTCGATTTGAGTCATCCAATGACTTCGGTTTCTATGACCATTAATGGTCCAGCACCAATGTTGCTTGGGTTTTTCATGAATGCTTCCATCGACCAAAACTGCGAGAAATACATTATAGAAAACAATCTTGTTGACGAAGTTGAAAATAAAATCAATGAAATCTACAAGAAAAAAGGAACTACTCGTCCACATTATCAAGGAGATTTGCCCGAAGGAAATAACGGTTTAGGATTAATGCTTTTAGGAGTAACTGGAGACCAAGTACTTCCTGTTGCTATATATAATGATATCAAAGTAAAAACACTAGCGCAAGTTCGAGGTACCGTTCAAGCTGACATTTTAAAAGAAGATCAGGCACAAAATACGTGCATTTTTTCTACAGAATTCGCCTTGCGATTGATGGGTGATGTGCAAGAGTATTTTATCAAAGAAAATGTGCGCAACTTTTATTCGGTATCTATTTCAGGATATCATATTGCCGAAGCGGGTGCGAATCCTATTACTCAATTGGCATTCACACTTTCTAATGGTTTCACTTATGTGGAATATTATTTAAGTCGCGGAATGAACATCAACGATTTTGGACCTAATTTATCCTTCTTTTTCTCTAACGGAATTGATCCAGAATATGCCGTAATTGGTCGTGTTGCAAGAAAAATTTGGGCAAAAGCCATGAAAAATAAATATGGTGCCAACGAAAGAGCACAAATGTTAAAATATCATATTCAAACATCGGGTCGTTCCTTACACGCACAAGAAATTGATTTTAATGATATTCGTACCACATTGCAAGCGTTATATGCTATTTATGACAATTGTAATTCGTTGCATACTAATGCCTATGACGAAGCCATTACAACGCCAACGGAAGAATCAGTGCGGAGAGCTATGGCAATTCAATTGATTATTAATAAGGAATTAGGATTAGCCAAAAATGAGAATCCAATCCAAGGATCTTTTATCATAGAAGAATTAACCGATTTGGTGGAAGCTGCTGTTTTAGCAGAATTTGACAGAATTACAGAACGTGGCGGTGTTTTGGGTGCGATGGAAACGATGTACCAAAGAAGTAAAATTCAGGAAGAAAGTTTGTATTACGAAACGTTAAAACACACAGGGGAATTCCCTATTATAGGAGTAAATACATTCCTAAGTTCTAAAGGTTCGCCAACAATTATTCCAGCCGAAGTGATTCGTGCTACCGAAGAAGAAAAACAATATCAAATTGATATGCTGGCAAACTTGCATAAAACGAGTGAAGCGAAAGTAAAAGAACAGATCCATTTACTTCAAGAAGCGGCCATTAAAAATGAAAATATCTTCGAATTATTAATGAATGCTACTAAATATTGCTCATTAGGGCAAATCACTTCGGGCTTGTTTGAAGTGGGAGGTCAGTATCGAAGAAATATGTAAATAGTGTTATTTATTTAACTTAGATAATGTTAAAAGCCTCAAGCTAAGAAAAAACAACTGCTAATAAACTCAATAATATTAAGCAGGATTATCCTATTGTGCTTCAATTATAAAACAAATATTTAGTTATCGTAATTAATTTCAAGATGATACACATCGAAATTTTTGTGATCAACATCATGCGCAATAAATCAATCTGGCTTGGGAATTTCTTCTACTAAATCAAAAAAAATACTGCAATTTTTTTCCCCTTTCTTTAAAATTAATAAAATCAATATTTTATTAATATCATTATAATGCCGTAAATTATATAACTCTTATTAAAAATTTTGTAAGACAAAAGTTCTGAAAATAAAAGAATTTTACACTTGAATAGGTAGTTGTGTTTATCATTTCAAAAGTCCATAATATAATCACCGTCTTGTTAATAATCTTAAATAGTTTGGTTAGGGCTATTATTAAAATTATAGAATTAATTGTAACTTCTAATAAGAGTTAGAAATTTGAACGCAAATGTTGTAGATAATAAAATCGTTTCATGGCAGTTAAATTGTAAAATAAGTTTTGAAAAAGATGAAAACTATTGAAATTAATGTTCCTATTGAAGGAAATACATTGAGAGGAAGCCTAATTATGTCTAGTGATGCGGATTCATTAGTAATATTTTCCCACGGTAGTGGCAGCAGTCGTTTTAGTAAACGAAATATTCATGTTGCAAACATATTGAACCAAAGTAAAATGGGGTCGTTGTTAATAGATTTACTGACAGTAAAAGAAGATGAAATTTATGAAAATCGCTTCGATATTGATTTACTCACTCAAAGACTTGTTGCCGTAACAAATTATGTTTCGAAATTACCCGATTTGAAAAACCTACCAATAGCATATTTTGGTGCAAGTACTGGAGCCGCTTCTGCAATAAAGGCTGCTGCACATTTAAATAATAGTATTTATGCAGTAGTTTCCCGTGGAGGCCGCCCCGATTTGGTAGAAGCCGATTTAAAGTTTATTAAAGCACCAACTTTATTGATTGTAGGAAGTTTGGATGGCGTTGTAACTGAACTTAATAAACAAGCTTATAAAATGCTTAGATGCGAAAAGAAACTTAAGATACTTGATGGCGCAACACATTTATTTGCGGAACCTGGTATGCTTGATCAAGTTGCTGATTTAGCAGTTGCATGGTTTAAAGAACATAACGTTAAACTCAAAACAAAATCGTATGCTTTATTTGAATAGATATGATGCTGCTTTAAAACTAATACCATTGCTGTATAAGTATAAAAATAGTGATTGTGTTGTTCTTGCAATCCCAAGAGGAGGCGTTCCTATTGGTTATTATATCGCTAAGAAATTTCATTTTCAAATGGATTTATTACTCACTAAAAAAATTGGCCATCCTTTAAACAGTGAAGTTGCAATAGGAGCGGTAAGTTTAGAAGATGAAATAGTTGAAAGTTACCCTTATATTCCTCAGGAATATATTAACAAGGAAATAATTGAAATAAGAACAGAGTTAAAGCAGTATTTTAAAAAATTCATGGGTAATCGAAGACCTGTTAATTTAAAAAACAAAACGGTTATTATTGTTGATGATGGAATTGCTACTGGAAATACACTTTTGTCAGCCATACAAATGATACAAAATAAATCTCCAAAAAAAATTGTGGTTGTTGTTCCAGTTTCTCCCTTTGATAGTTCTGAAATAATTAAAAAGCAAGTAGATGAATTTATTTGTCCGCACATCCTTACTGATTTTAGTGGAGTTGGAAGTTATTATTTTAATTTTTCTCAAGTAAGTGATGATGAAGTTATAAAGTTAATCCATGAAATTGATACTATAGAAAACAAAACCGTAACCATACAATGAAATCCTTTCACATTAAAAACAACCCTAATCACAATGGTGAAGTAATTGATTTAAACAAGTTAATTCGTGAAAATTCCATAGAATTAAAAAATGAAAATTCACTAAGTGATTTGATTGATAAAATTGGGGATGCTAGGTATGTTATGCTTGGAGAAGCATCACATGGAACTCATGAATATTATAAATGGCGAACTCAAATTAGTAAAATCTTAATTGAGAAAAAAGGTTTTTCATTCATAGCTGTTGAAGGAGATTGGCCCGATTGTTATCGATTAAATCGCTATATAAAAAATTACCATAATTCAGGAAATTCTGCTTATGATGTATTGCATACATTCAATCGCTGGCCAACTTGGATGTGGGCCAATTGGGAAATGGTTGCTCTAGCAGAGTGGTTACGAGAATATAATGATAAAAAACCGCAGCCCGATAAAATTGGATTTTATGGATTGGATGTCTATAGTCTTTGGGAGTCCTTTGAATCTATAATTGAATATCTTGATGAAAATGACCAATTAACAAAACAAAGTGCAATTAAAGCATTAAAATGTTTTGAACCCTATAATGACCGTGAAGGTCAGGAATATGCTAAAGCAGCAAAGATGGTGACTTCGCTTTGTGAAAATGAAGTTGTTGAATTATTATCAAAAATAAGATTAAATGCCCCTAGTTACAATTCTGATCCAGAAGCAGTCATGAATGTTGAGCAAAATGCTCAGATTATTGTTAATGCAGAAAGGTATTATCGCGCTATGGTGAAAGCAAGTACAGAATCTTGGAATATCCGCGACAGACATATGGTTTATACATTGAATAATTTAATGAATTTTCATGGTCCAAATGCCAAAGGAATTATTTGGGAACACAACACTCATATAGGAGATGCCCGTGCTACTGATATGGTAGCCGAAGGAATGGTAAATGTGGGGCAAATAATTAATCAACAACATAAAGATGAGGGTGTTTATTCCATAGGCTTTGGCTCTTACCAAGGCACTGTCGTTGCGGGTCGTGAATGGGGAGATGTTATGCAGATTATGAAAGTGCCTGAAGCTGTGAAATACAGTTGGGAATACGAACTACACCGTTTAGATGCCAAAGATCGAATTGTTTTTATGACTGACATCATGAAACAAACTATTGGTAATAAAAAATTTGGGCATCGAGCTATTGGCGTAGTTTATCGCCCTAAATATGAATTGTTTGGCAATTATGTTCCCAGTAAAATGGCACTTCGGTATAATGCTTTTATCTTTCTTGATGAAACAAACGCATTGCACCCACTGCATATAAAACCAGATGGGCATCAATTACCAGAAACGTATCCTTTTGGAGTGTAAATAAATTATAATATCAATTTTTAATATTTAAAACCATGGAAAAACAAAAAATGATTGACGTATTGTATTTCTGCGCAGCACAATGCACACACTGTTATGACGCTTGCCATTTAGAGAAAGGAAATAACATGCAACTTTGTATGGAAAATGATCAAGATTGCTCTGAAATTTGTCGTTTAACAGGACAATTAGTAGAGAGAAATTCTCCAAATGCGGATATATTTTTAAAGCTTTGTATGCAAATGTGTGAAAGATGTGCTAATGAATGTGATAAACATAAACACATGGCACATTGTGAAAAATGTTCAGATGCTTGTCGTAAATGCGCTGAAATGTGTCAGGAACATGAAATGGCACTTTAGCATGTGTATTCAAATTGCATTTGAATAATGGTAGCTGTTATAATATATTTAATAAATAAAAAGTAATCATATGCCTTGGTCAAATAAAGATTTCCCAAATGCAATGAAAAATTTACCAAAAGTGGTTCGAAACAAAGCCATTCAAATTGGTAATGCATTGCTTTCAAAAACAAAATTAAAAACAGGAATTATTATAGCCACGGCAATAAGCAATGCCAAAAAGTGGGCTATTAGGCAAGGATTACCTTCCAAGAGTTATTGGCAAAATTCAAGTGCAATTATAAAGAAAAGTAAATCTTAATATAAAACAAAAACAAACTCGTAAATTAAAGTTTGTTTTTTTGTTTCTAGATGAGATTGATTTAAAGTCAGCTTTTTTCAGAGCAAGACATATTATAAAAAAACCTCTAAAATAAATTTGAGGTTTTTAGTATTAAAAGTAAGTAAGGTATTTTATGCATCAAAATTGTCTACTTCAGTTTCATAATAATCATTTTCGTTATCAAATGCATCATCACCATATCCGCTAATATCTGTAGGAATATCAATATCTTCATCTGAAATATCTTTATCAAAAATTAAGTTGTTCAGATTATTCATTTTACTTGCTTTAATCAACGTTTTGTTTTCATAATCTATTTCGGTCTCTTTGTGTAACCGATTCTGAAAATCCTCACTTGATGGGTACAAAACTGAATTTTCCGCTTTCTTTTTAGCCTCTTTCCCCTGTTTTTGTTTTGCCAATTTCGAAGTAGTATTTGACTTTTTCATTTTATTGAGTTTTATTCATTATTAATATTCTAAATTACTTATTCTCCTCTTAAACAGTTATATAATTTACAGACTATAAGCACCTTAATAGTAAAATTAAAAGGGTCTCTAATATTATTATTTTCTTCTTGTGTTTTCGGTTTTTCTAGTATTGCTTGGCGGCGTTGTTCTAGTATTTGGCGTGTTGATTTTTGAATTAGGAACATTTGTTCTTGTTGGACGATTTGAGGGAATGTTACTTCTTGTTGAAGGTGATACGTTTCTAATTGTTGGTCTTTCATTTAAAGTTCTTGTTCTTGGAGTTTCTGGTTTTCTATATGTCCGTCCTTCATAAGTTTCATTAAAAATGCCGTTTCTTCTATTTTGGGTTACAGTTTGAGATGTTCTTCTTCTTGAATTGTAATAAAAATAATTTTCATGGAATCTTCTGTCAGGCAATCTATGATAATGATGATTTGTATAATAATGATGGTGATAACCCCAATAATTGTAGTAGTAAATAGGCGCCCATGGATACCAATACGAAGGATAGAATTCCCAATACCATGGAGAAAAATAGACTACATATAATGGAGAAAATAGATGGACAATAACGGGCCAATCATTTACATAACATACTTCATTTTTAGGTTCAATATATCCTGGATTTGGTGTTCCAATTACTTCTTTGTGAATCGTTGGTTCTAGTATATAATTTTTACCATATAAATCCTCATCTCCAATTATTTGGATCAGCACTTTATCTTTTTTGTCTTTATGCACTTCAATAACAGCAACATCTTGATTTTCTTTGTTATTAATTGCCACTTGTAGCACTATGGAATGGTTATTTCCTTCTTTATAATCAATTACCTTTATGTAATCTACCAACTTGTCATTATTTAAGTCAAGATTATTGACATTAGTATCCTTATTATTTATTGATTTTTCGAATTCTTCTAATGTTGGTGATTTTTGAAAAATATCTAATACCGCATAGAGATTTAAATTATCTCCAGGCAAACCAAGCGCAACTAAATCTTTGTCGTCTTGCGAAAATCCTACAGTACTTATTAAACTCATTGATATAAAAACGATTGATAAAAAATAATTTTTCATAGTGTTATTATTTAGTGTTACTATTTTATGGCATTATTTAAAAAGCATTAATTTGATTCCTTTATAATATTACCTAAGATTTGCTCTTTTGTTAGCAATCCGGATTGTCTCCATAATTGTTTTCCATTTTTAAATAAAATCATTGTTGGAACACCACGGACATTATATTTATTTGCTAAATCATGGTTTTTATCGGTATCAATTTTCAATATGGTTATGCGCTCTCCCAAATTGTCTTTAACTTGTTTTAAAACAGGTAAAAGCATCTGGCAAGGGCCACACCAAGTAGCATAGAAATCAACTAAAACAGGTTTGTTGGCATTAATAATAGCATGAAATTGATTTTCCATGTTTTTCTGATTAATTTTTTATGAATTTTAAAGCTGATGCTATTATATTCCTAATTGGATTATTACTTTGTTTGGAATGTATTCTGTTGTTTAAAAAGTTAGTTGCTAGTCCAATCCCAATACTTATTAAATAACTTTTTGCGTTTGTAGTTACTATTCTTTCTAATAAGGAGTTTTTGAGAACATTCACAGGTTGCAAACTATCCTTTGTAATTTCGAATTGCAACTTTAATAATTGCAATTCATATTCTTTCTTTGCTCTATATAAAAGGATCTTTTCAAGTAGTTGATCCATTTCACTATTTTGTTTCATCACTATCATTATTTAAAGTTGCTCGAATGATAAAATTACAAACAGGTGTTTTGATTAATGTATTTTGAAATATTAAAAAAATGAGTGCTATTATAATATAAAAACCAGCTATAATAAAAAAGCCATAATAAAATTTATCAAGATATTCTCCTAAAAATAAAGCAATGCCTATGTTTAAAAAGAAGAAAAAAAATATTAAAATTATAGCCAAAACAAATCTTACCGAAAGCGAAGAAAAAATATTTGCTGATTTATAAGCAGTAGTATATGTAAATAATTTAATATATGTTTTGCTGTAATTTTCAGCGGATGTTACAAGTTTTTCTATTTCATCTGTATAATTTTTCATTTTCTTTTGTTATATATAATAGAAAATATAAGCCTGAAACAAGACATGCAATAAACTAGCAGATTTAGTTTAAAAGACTTACGTCTGTTCTATTAAAGATTGTTTTTAATTTATGATTCCTATGGGTTTTGATAATTTATTTATTAAAACCCATAGGAATTAAAGGGTATAATACCTTAGAGGAATAAAGGATTTCACCTCAATTTGAAATATAAAATCCTATTAAAGTTTATACCTATTTGGCAGCGTATTCTTTAACATCTTCTAACAAATTTTCATATTTATTAGACACGTCTTCATACAAATCGCCAAATTTTTCTTTTAGATTTTCGGTATATTCTTTACCAGCATCTAATATTTTTTTTCTTGTTTTTGACCCTTTATCAGGGGCAAACAAAACACCCAATAATGCTCCTACAGCAATACC
>CAIMMM010000028.1 GCA_903842575.1 uncultured Bacteroidota bacterium
CGACACCGGTGCTATTGAAGCCATTATCGACAAAATCATTGCCGACAATCAAGGTCAGGTTGAACAATACCGTAGCGGTAAAGATAAAGTATTCGCATTTTTTGTCGGCCAAGTCATGAAAGCCATGCAAGGCAAAGCCAATCCGGCTGAAGTGAACAAAATGCTGAAAGAGAAATTGCAGGGGTAATTTTACCCTTGATCTATGCAAGGTGGGCAGCGCTTTTCTGCCCACTTTTTATTTTATTGGAAAGCATCGCAAGTCGAAGCCTTGATGCAGTGAAACAGAATCGAGGCTACTTGCTGGAGTTCCACCCGCTAGACTAAACAAGCTTACCTGACCGCACTTTCAACACATAAATATAATTTTACAAGACCTGACCCCATTAGCTTGGTACGTTGGCTACAAACTGAGAAGATTACATAATGCTGTCGAGGTGTTGGTGGTGTGCTCTGGAGAAATAATGAATCTGATGATTATTTTGTTCAGAGCCACAGTGTAAGAACACCTGACGCTTCTTGGACTATACCTATTGGGTGTAATGCGAGGTAATGTTGATTATTTTCCGTATTGTTTTCAACTGAATTTCCCTGAAATCCTGCTTCATATCACACACTATTTATCAATAGTTAGGTCATATGACCTACTCTTCGACATTCAAAAATCTAATAAAATCCCTGCAATTCACATAAGCTATTGATAATCAATGGAATAAATTATTAATAGGTGATATGGAATGAATATTGGATATTTTTCATGAACTTTGCAATTTTATTATTACATGTATTGAATTGTAATATTTATTCTTTATAATAATTTTAGTTATTTTACATATTTATAGGTTTTCAGATAAATAATTTCGATGCTAACGGATACCATCCCTTTAAGGAATGGTATCCGTGTGAGTTAAATTGTCGTGTAGTGGAAGTTTAATTTCTGAAAGACTATAAGTAAATAACTGCCCTTTAAATTGCTTACCTTATTTTGCCGAGTTTGACTCTACTGGAGTCCAATTGAGTATGGTTTATTACTATAACTTTATTTGGATTCAATGTATTTCTTTGTTTAATAGGTGCATAGCAATAAATTTTATAATATATAAGACAATACACAGGAATTAAAATGAAAAAAATAACAAACACTTTAATTATTTCTAGTTTGGCACTTTGGTTGTCAGGTTGTGTTTCAACAGGTCCTTTAGATGTAACATCAAACAATGGTCCAACCAACCTAGTTGGGGAAGCTTCTTGTACTCAACTGTTTTTCTTAGCCCGCATGGGTGATTGTAGTTATGAGGCTGCAAAACAAAACGGCAACATTACAAATGTTCATCATACTGACAGCCAAATCACTAATTATTTTATACTTTTAAAACAAAAAACAATTGTTTACGGTACTAAGTAATTAAAAATAAATTGAGCGTATCTTTGATGCGCTCAAAGCTCTCTAAAAATCATGGAAGTATAGGTAATAAAAACCTAAAAATTATTTATTATTTGTTGGTTATCACTCTAGCTTCTTTCACGGCTGGCTCTTACGAATTATTGGTATCAACATGAATATAATTAGAACCAAGGCACATTTGATTCTGGCAAAAAAGAGCCATTTATCATTTTAATTACCCGTTCCTGCTTTGTGAGAGACTAGAAGAGTATAGCTTGTGTAATTTTTATTTTAATAAAATCCAATATTTTGTAAAAATAATATGATTGCTAAATTGCAATTTAGATGTGTAGATAACTTGAAACCATGATTAATCTTATTCTTAATCTAGTTGGTCTACCCCGTAATCTTAACCATTCTAGAAATACTAACTTAATAATTTTGACTTATCAGGGATACAAAAAATGAATATTAGAAAATTAATCTTACTAATAGTAAGTTCACTAATTAGCATTAATGCAGGGGCGTTTGGAGTAACTCAAACCAGATTATTTACAGTTAACAATAACAAATTGGGTGGATATGTTGTAACACCTGCAACAGGTTGGACGCAGAAATTTAATTTCGACATACTCAGCGCAAATGGAACAACTTTGGCGATTAATAGCTCTTCAGAAAAAGACTATGCTACCGCACCGACTGTACCACCAAACAACCAGTGGTTAAGTATTATTAGTCCAAGCGGAGTGTTTTTAAGTACCGAGAAATTGCCTAAACAGGTAGTTTTAAGTATGTGCACTGGACCTAACTATGGAACAACACCGGTAAAATATAATAGGTGCCCTTCCTCCCCATATGTACTCTTTAATAATACCTATTTGCCAAATAGGTATCAAGTGTACATATTGCAAGGCGGTTACGATTCATCACATAACTATAAATCCACCTATACAAAGTACATTCTTGATATTAGCGCCTCTATTTCAGACATCAATAGATGGACTTTGATTGTTGATTC
>CAIMMM010000029.1 GCA_903842575.1 uncultured Bacteroidota bacterium
GCTGCAGGCATGATTGGTATTGGTTTAGGATTGGGAAAACTCTCAAAAACGTTTAACACTTTCAGCACAGCAATAAAATACATTGCTGGTATTATTTTAATTATTATTGGATTTTATTTTCTAATCACCCTTTAGAAAACTCAGTAATGGCAGCAATTTCTGCAATAAAAACGACATCCAATTTAAACTTCAATGATTTTTTTGGAGCCATGAAAGCCCGTTGGGCTATTAATCGAAACAATTACAAAGTTGCACCAGGCTTATACTCCTTGGGGAATCCTGATGAAAACACATCCGTTTTTGTAACAGCAAATTACAAATTAAGTTTCGATGCTTTGCGGAAAAACCTATCTGAATTGGATGCCTGGATTTTAGTTTTAGATACGAAAGGCGTGAACGTTTGGTGTGCTGCAGGAAAAGGAACTTTTGGAACAGAAGAACTCATTAACAAAATTGAAAGTACCAACCTTGCCAATATTGTAAGTCACAAAAAATTGATTTTGCCACAACTTGGTGCTGTTGGCATTGCAGCGCATGAAATAAAACAAAAAACAGGTTTCAATGTAAAATATGGTCCTGTTGAAGCAAAGGATATTAAGAAATATCTGGCAAATAATAACAAAAGTGATTTGCAAATGAGAACAGTTGAGTTTAATACTATTCAAAGATTAAAACTCGTTCCTGTCGAATTAGTTGGCGGTTTACAACAATTTTTTATTTTTGTTGCAGCATTTATTATTCTTTCAGGGATAAACAAATCGGGATATTCTCTAGATATCGCTTTTGAAAAAGGACTTCGATCTGCATTGTTTATCACTATTGCGTATTTAAGCGGAACTATTATTTGTCCACTGCTCATTCCAATTTTTCCTTTCCGGCGCTTTTCATTAAATGGGATTTTAATTGGTTTAATTCTTTCTACATTGACTTTATTAATCGCCTTTCCAGAAATTTCAATTTTTGAAAAACTGGCTTGGATATTTATGATTCCAGCAATAAATGCCTATGTATTTTTGAATTTCACAGGTTGTACCACTTTTACTTCCCTTTCGGGCGTTTTAAAAGAAATGAAAACCTTTATTCCAATCATTATCATCATTTTTGCAATCGGATTTATACCTTGGATCATTTCTAATTTTTGGATTTTATAATTATGGCACCATTACAATATATTAAAAACGTTGTTACTCTAGAATTAGAAAAAGAAAAATGCTCTGGTTGTTTGATGTGTATTAATGTATGCCCGCATAATGTATTTGAATTCAGAGAAAAAAAAGCCCATATTTTAAATAAAGATTATTGCATGGAATGTGGTGCCTGCGCCAAAAACTGCGAAACAGGAGCAATAACAGTAAAATCAGGAGTTGGTTGTGCTGCTGGAATAATAAATGGAATCCTAAGAGGAACTGAGCCTAGCTGCGATTGTTCCGGATCCTCCTGCTGCTAAAAAAACGTCGTCCATTTTCATGAGCGACGTTTCTCTTTTCAATCCTTCATTTTATTTAGTTGTGCAAAAAAAGGTAAATTGTTCCTGAATGGGTGTTTCTTTCCCAATCCAATTTGTATTTTGTTGGGCAATTTGTTCCAGTAATTGGCTGATCGCTATCATCGTATCCAAAAGTTACGGTTGCTTTTTTACTATCACTAGGTATTTGATGTACAATTATTCCTGATGCTGGGTCCCAACCACAAACTTGTTTTGCAACTATCGATTGTGTTATTTGGGTGTAGAATAACTCTCCATTTCTATTTGTGCCCCAAAATAAAAGATTGCTATATCCATCCGCTGAACCAAATCCACCGATTGTTTCAACTAATTGACCTGGAGTTCCAGTAAAAGTTCTGGTACGAGCTACATTCCAAGTTCTGCTTGTTCCATCATCAAAAGTGGCAACTAAAGAACCAGATATTTTAAGAGTTACCGATGTCAGCCCACCAATTCCTAAATTTCTAACCAATCCACCACTTACATTTTGATAGGCTTTATTTCCGCTAAGAATAACATGCTTGTTATCTGAAATTCGTGTTACATTTAGGTTGATAAATTTCACAAAAACCATGGTTCCTGATTGACTCCAAGGAGTATTTATGTTTCTTTTAACTTCAACATTACCAACTCTATTCCTAGTTCCGGCACAGTTTAATCCATTAAAAGTTAAATTATAAATAATGGTATCACCAATTACTGAACTTGAATCAATTGTCATGTTACAAGGCATATTGTTAACTTGTTTATTTCCACCAGACATAACATCATTTACATCGTTAAGCGCGTCATCTGAGGCAGATTGAACAGAGTTTTGATCTTTTGCCAATTGTTGCATAGAATTGGTATCAGTAGCAGGATCTTCAGTGTTTTTGTCTTTTTTACATCCTGAAATGCTAATTCCTAGAACTGCGATCAGAATCATTGCGAGGTTAATTAATTTTCTTGTTTTCATAATTTTAGTTTTTAAGATTTATATTATTTGTTATTTGTATTAATGGCTTTCTGTCTATAATACACCTACAAATAATTTTACCCTGATACAAAATGGCGGGCCCGTCATCCGGCGCAACCGTGTTATTCAA
>CAIMMM010000030.1 GCA_903842575.1 uncultured Bacteroidota bacterium
AAATGCTTTTTGAGAATGCCCCTCCTTTGTTTTGGATTCAGACTTGATGCCATTTTTACTCAAAAAAATAAAATTATTTTGTGAAAACAGGTTTTCTAAGCAATCAACCATTTTTTTACATTCATTTACTATATAGTGTCTGACAGAAAACCCTCATTTTTTTGAGAATTTACAAATTTTCGCATTTAAAATCATCAAAAAGTGAGATGAGTTACTCCGTCAAGAGGTCGAAAAAAAATAATATATACATATATTAACTATAATATACATTAATTTGCGTCTTCGTTTTCAAGTAGACATACCTCTCCCATTCGTATTCTTGACGCTATTTTACGGTAGTCGATTATGCCGATTGCTTTATAAGCCCTTGGTCTAGTTTTAGAAGGTATTCGCCTATTCTTTTCATATTATAAGCGATAACTCCTACTCCAATATATTCTCTAAAACCATCGTAACCCTTATCTTTGCAGCGACCTAACCCCCTATGTTCCAATTCATTTATATTGGACTCTATTGCACTGTGTTTTTGATGAGCTTTATAAAATAAGGGATCTGACTCCTCTTCTTTTTCAGAAGCAGACAACTTTCCTTTTTTGGGAATGACAACTTGTGGTATAAACAAGGCTATCAGATCCTTATACTCTTTTTTAAAGTAGCCTTTGTCGGCACTTAAACCTTTAATTTTGAATTTTGTAATCAGCCGGTCCACCAATGGCAGTAACATATCTACATCTGCTGTGTGGTCTGCGATTTCCCAGTCAACTATTAAATGAAATTGGTCGGTTGAGATATTTACCCGCTTCCCTAATTCAACATTAGGACGCATTTTGCCTTTGGTAATCCATTCAGTATAAGTTTCGAAAATGGAAAATATCTTTTCGTGCGTAGGGATTGTTTCGTTAAGTATTAATCTTCTATTAACCAAATCAATATGTTTTGCTGCCATGCCATGAAAGTAGAGTAAATTAAGTAGTATTGACTCTTGTTTTGCATAATTGAAATCATTTTGCATAACAAAATTTTCAATTTTAAAGGTCAATTTTCGAGCTATTTCCAAGTACTCATTTACAGCTTTAGCAACACGCTCTTCTTTTCCTTTACCTTTAGAGGCCTGTGCCCTAGTTAATATCAAGTATAATCTTTTACATTCTTTTCGCCATTTGTTAATCTTTCTCCATCCTTCGATGGTGGGGTCGCTCAACATTAACTTGCGAATCATGTCTAAGCATTTGCGCAGACTATCCCACAAAAGGTTATAATCTGTAGGAAAATGAACATTGGATTCTGTGACAAAACTGTCGGCTTTAATAAACAATTCTTCATTTTCATCTTGTTTAAACAATCTATGCCCCAGCTTTAGAACCACATCGTTGATTTTTTTTAGCGATTCATCATCCAATAGACCAACGTTATCTTTTATCGTTTGACATGAAATCTCCTTATCTTTAATGAACGTATCGCTAAAACCAATCATTTGACGCAATAAACCATCATGCACAGAAAGATAATGCACTCTGTCATAGTCAGTCTTCAGACACATACGTGCACCGGCCAGCACGAAAATACTCCAAAGATTCATTCCAGGACGACCATCTTTAGTGTTTTTTTTGCATACGGCTTTTTCAACTAAATCTAAAACGTCGCCACTTAGTTGTGAATCTTTGTAAATTTCCTGAACTGTTCGCAAGTAGGGTGGAAATTCATCACGACTGTTAAGAGGTATTTTTATTTCTGAAATTGGAGTACTTCCAATACGAAGTTGGGCATTGAATCTTTGTCTCATATTTTGAATCTTTGAAGGTTTAGGATTGTTTCTCCTCAAAGATAATCAATATTCGTCTATTATTCAAGTGTTTGACACATTATTTTAAGCGAATGCTGAAATTATTCAACAATCAAAGCAAGGTGCTATAATCTCATATTCAACATGATACGAATTTTCGTTCAGACACTACATAGGTACTGATGCAAGTGGATTGACCGATTCCCAATTATCAAAAATTGTTTTCACCGGGTATAGCGGACAAGCCATGTTGTTGCCAACAGGTGAATTGGTTC
>CAIMMM010000031.1 GCA_903842575.1 uncultured Bacteroidota bacterium
AGGTTCACGCAAAGAGCGCAAAGATTTTTCGCAAAGAGCGCAAAGTTTTTTTAAAGGTTTCAGGTGAAGAGGGCAAAGGTTCACGCAAAGAGCGCAAAGATTTTTTCGTGAAGGGCGCGGAGGTTGAGGTTGAGGATGAGGATGAGGATGGCACTTCCATACTTCCTTCGTCAGGGCAGGCGGAGCTCAGTGTGACAAGGTTTAAACAATAGATTCTACGTAAACGAACTGTCAGTCTGAGCTTGGCGAAGACTTTTATTAGCGCTTCGATACTTTCTTTATTCGCACTTCGACGGGCTCAGTGTGACAATGTATATTTGGATTGGCATTGGTTAGAAAGGCACTTTGGTAGTACATTGACTGCATTTCGATACTTCCTTCGTCAGCATAGGTGGAGCTCAGGATGACAACACAAAGGTTCACGCAAAGAGCGCAAAGATTTTTCGCAAAGAGCGCGCAGATTTTGCGGGTTTAAACGGTTTGATTTAATGAAAATATTCTTTACTTTGTGTGCTTGTTCTTAAATGGTTTTTTAGGTAATTGCTATTTCATATTGCTAGTTATTTCAATTTAGGCAATAATCCGCTACGGCAGAGCACTAAATGAAATGTACAGCGGCATTAACCAGAGCTATTGGACTATAATGAACTAATTTAAGTATTAATTTAAAAGAAAATGTATGCCATGGTACGCCCTTTATACACAATCGAGACAGGAAAAAAAGGTGGCTGCTCGTCTGGAACAGTATGGTATTGAGGCGTATTGTCCTTTGATTATTCAAATGAGGCAATGGTCGGATAGAAAGAAAAAAGTGGAGGTGCCTTTATTGCCCTCCTATGTTTTTGTGAAGTTAGCGCCACAGGAAAGGGAAAAGGTTTTTCAAGTATCGGGTGTTGTGCGCTATTTGTATTGGTTGGGGCAGCCGGCTATTATACGTGAAGAAGAAATTGTGGTACTGCAAGAATGGTTGCAAAATACCGTTACTAGTTTTGAAGTTAGGGGTATTCAACCCGGAGATCCTTTTGAAATTCCTTCTGGACCCTTTATGGGAAAGAAAGGTATAGTTTCCAAGGTAGAAAAGAATCGGTTAATTTTGGTTTTGGAAGAATTAGGGGTTAAAATTATTTTGAATACATAGGGGTTTTTGGTTTCCCGCCTTCGTGGGAATGATGAGGTGAGGGTGAGGATGAGGTTGAGGTTGAGGTTGAGGTTGAGGTTGAGGATGAGGATGAGGTTGAGGTTGAGGAAGAGGTTGAGGGTGAGGGTGAGGTTGAGGTTGAGGATGAGGGTGAGGAAGAGGGTGAGGATGAGGAAGAGGAAGAGGTTGGAGGTTATTGGTTTTTATTTTGACCAGATGATGGATATCGTGTTGTTGCTTCTTTTTAGTTCTTTTGTTTTTTTACGGTCTTGGATAGAGAAACCAATGAATATAAATAACAGTTGTAACTGATTGTCTGATGGTATATTTGTTTGTAGCATTATGTTGGTTGGGCTATCTTCTTTTTTGACTATTATTTCTTCACTGTGTTCGGTTGTAAATTTGTTTTCTTCGTAATTCCAGTTGGCACGGGCAATGGCTAAGTGTACTTGTTGTGCTTCCATGGGCCAGTCGACATGGGTTTTTGGATTGAAATTAATGATGGACAGTTGACTTTTTGTTTCGTTCCAATTCCATTTTGTTTTTAGCACTTTGCTAATTGGTCGTAATTTATTTCCTTCGAAGCCGACAAAATAGGTGATGGAATCGGGGCATTGCATTCCGTTTTCCATTGTTCTTTCTCCGTGAGGATTTATTGTATCTTCCTTTATAATATCGAGCATTAATTTATTGGCCCGACCGGCGAAGCTACCATCTTTGGCTCTCTTGTTGAAATACATTGCAATTGCTCTGAAGCTTTGTGCTTTTTTGACAGCTCTGCCAAATTCTTTTCCATGGTTTTTTACTTTGGTGAAGATGGGATTTCTATTGAATTCTTCGCTGGTTACGCCTGTTTTTCCTTTGGTACGGACTAGGTTTTGATTGTTTTCATCGAGATAGAAGTTGAGGTCGTCTAAAGTTCCTACTATTTTGAATGGGGCTATAACTTTTGCCATGGCAGTTGGGTTTTTATTACAAAGTTATAAAATTTTGTTGTTGGTTGGTGTTGTTGGTTATTGGTTGTTGGTTGTCGGTTGTTGGTTGTTGGTTATTGGTTGTTGGTTATTGGTTTAACTGTCATCAGTTTTTGAAGTTAGGAGACTTCGCAGAGCGGATTTTATCAATAGCGATAAAAACGTCATTCTATTGATTTAAAAAATATATAAAAACATCAATGCAATGATGTTTTTTATGTATTTTTGTAAAAAAAACGAAGTCGTGCAAAAATTAGTTGGTCAATTTTATGAAAAATATGCTCTTGTACAAACCCAGCAGGTGCGAGATTTTATCCATACAATAGATTGGGATAATCGATTTATTGGTATAAAAGGAAGTCGAGGTGTTGGCAAAACAACTCTTTTGTTGCAGTATATTCGATTAAATTTTGAGCCAAACAAAAGGGTGTTGTATGTTAGTTTGGATCATTTGTATTTTTCCGAAAACACACTCTATGATTTAGTAAGCGATTTTTATAAAAAAGGAGGATTGTTTATTGCTATAGATGAGGTGCATAAATACCCCAACTGGGCTATCGAAATTAAAAATATTTATGATGATATGCCTCATCTTAGACTGGTTTTTACAGGTTCGTCTTTGCTGCATATACAACAAGCAAAAGCCGATTTGAGTAGGCGCGTAGTAGTATACACCATGCCGGGCTTGTCTTTTAGGGAATTTATTCAGTTTGAAACCCAAATCAAATTGGATCGTTATTCATTAGAAGATATTATCCACAACCCTATAGCCATTAGTATGGCTATAACACAAAAAATAAAACCATTACACTATTTTGACGATTATTTAAATTATGGTTATTACCCATTTTATATAGAAAATAAAAAATCGTTTCATCAAAAATTGAGCGAAGTGGTGCTTACTGTTTTGGAAGTTGATATACCGCAATATGCATCAATTCCTGTTTCGAATAGTGTATTATTAAAAAAATTATTGGTTATAATCAGTAATTCAGTTCCGTTTAAGCCCAATATGAATACCATTAGTGAGCGAACAGGGATAAGTCTCAATACTATGAAAAATTATTTAAAATTATTGAACGACGCTCAGATTTTGCAGCTCTTGTATGTAGAGCACAAAGGAATTAATAGTTTGGGCAAACCTGAAAAAATTTTCTTGAACAACCCCAATTTAATGTATAACTTGGGTATTGATGCTGATAAAGGGAATATAAGAGAAACCTTTTTTTTTAATCAAGTACAATACGGGTATTCCGTTTTTGCCTCTAAAACAGTAGATTTTAAAGTAGATGGTATTTATGAATTTGAATTAGGGGGTAGGAGCAAAAAGCAAAAACAGATTAAAGAGTTCCAAAATACGTTCCTTGTGAAAGACGATATCGAAATAGGATCCGATTTGACTATTCCCTTGTGGTTGTTCGGGTTTTTGTATTAATTTATTCCTATAATAAACTCAATCGAGCGGGGTCTTTTTTGTTGTTGGGTTGTTGGGTTTTGGGTTGTCGGTTGTTGGTTGTTGGTTGTCGGTTGTTGGTTGTTGGTTGTTGGTTGTTGGTTGAGCGTTGTCGGTTGTTGGTTATCGGTTATTGGTTAACTGGTTAATTGGTTAACTGTTTATTATGGAGACTTCGCAGAGCGGGAGTAAAGTTTCATGCAAAGGGTTTGTTTTTTCTCGCAAACCTGCCTGCCATGCCTACGGCAGGTAAACCGGCAGGCAGGGAGCGCAAAGAAGTTGGTACTCAATAACTGTACTTCGACTGTACTTCGACTGCGCTCAGTATAAACTTCTCAGTATAAACTTCTCGGTAGGACAGGCTTGGATGACAAATTGCAACTGATAAACTATAAAAAAATAAATTATTACCAACGAATTATTATATATTGTTCAACTAAATAAATTGAGTACATTTGTTACTCGGTTATTGAATTATATATGTTAGGAAATATAATTACCTCTAAAACGCGATTGCGACTGCTTGTTAAGTTTTTCATAAACGTAACAAATGAGGGGTATTTACGTGGTTTAGCTTCTGAGATGCACGAATCGACCAATGCTATTCGGAAAGAACTCAATAATCTTACGGAGGCGGGCTATCTTATTCGGCTAGAAAACGATCAGAAAATTACCTACAAAGCCAATCAAGACAATCCCTTTTTTAGTTTATTACAACAAATTGTTCGAAAATACATCGGACTGGATACTATTGTTGAAATGGTTCTGGAACGTATGGGCTCTGTAAGTCGAGTATTTATTATTGGGGATTATGTTCAAGGGGTTGATAGCGGCCGGATTGAGGTAGTTTTGGAAGGGAATGATTTGAATGAAGATTATATATTGCAATTAGCGCATAAGATTGCGAAGGAGATAGGAAAAGAGATTGTTTTTTATATTACCACGCAGCACGATAACTCCGGGCTGTTGGTTTTTGAACAAGAATTGACTGAAAAGACAGTAATTATATAAGAGTATAATTGACTAAAAGGAATGACTTTGTTAGTGCTCTTGTGGGACTGACGGGGCGAAGCCGTGGGATTTAAGGGTTAATTGGTTAACTGTTTGAGGGGTTAATTGTTTAACTGTTTAACTGTTTAAAAGTTTAAAAGTTTAATTGTTTAATTGTTTAATTGTTTGAGGGTTTAATTGTTTGCCCATTTTTATTTAAATTATTAGTTATGGAGGTTCCGCAACTTATTCAATTACCAAAGATTCAGGACGTAAGAGGGAATTTGACTTTTTTGCAAAACCCCCAACAAGTACCTTTTGAAGTTAGAAGAGTGTTTTGGCTGTATGATGTGCCGGGAGGGGGTATTAGAGGAGGGCATGCCTACTATAGGCAAAAAGAGATTATTATTGCTTTAAGCGGTAGTTTTGATGTTGTGGTCACTTATCCAAACGGGACTAAAGAAAAATTTTCTTTAAACAGAAGTTATTATGGGCTCTATTTGCCGCCAAAAACATGGAGTCATGTTGAGAATTTTTCTACCAACGCATTATCTTTACATATTTCGAGTGAACACTTCAGTCATGAGGATTATTTGAGAGATTTTGAGGAATTTAAATTATTACTAAATGAATAAAGAAACTGTTTTTGACTGTAATCTTTTATATTTTAAACAAATAGGAGATCGAAATGGACATATTACTTCTATAAATAGCAATTCGGAAATACCTTTTGCAATAAAAAGAATTTTTTATTTGTATGATATACCAGGAGGAGAATCAAGAGGAGCACATGCTCACAAAGAGTGTCATCAATTATTGGTTGCTGCTAGTGGTTCTTTCGAAGTATTATTGGATGATGGAAAAACTAAGAGACAAGTTCTATTAAACAGACCTGATATTGGTTTGCACATTCTCCCAGGTATTTGGGCTTCGGAAATTAATTTTTCCAGTGGCTCAATCTCTTTAGTATTAGCTTCACACGATTTCAATGAGGGTGATTATTTTAGAAATTATGAAAAATATAAGGAATGGAAGTTGTAGAAGTAGAGGCTAATGAATATGGTCAGGTTTTTTCTAAACCTTCTCATGTGTTTAATTCGGTTGCTTTTAATGCTTTTAATGCTTTTAAATGCGAACGAGTTTATTATTTAATTTTTAAAGACACAAAAATACGTTTAGGAATTATTTTAGGATTGAGGGACGGAGTTTTAGTTTCTCCCTTTTCAGCTCCTTATGGGGGTTTTCAATATGGATATGAGGATGTTCGACTTAATCAAATTGATGCAGCATTAGTAGCCATACAAAAATGGATGTTTTCTAATGCCTTTAAAGAGATTAAAATTGTTTTGCCTCCAATATTTTATAATGTAAATTTTTTAACTAAACTTACTAGTTCTTTATATAGGGCTAATTTCCAGGTGATTAATTTAGATATAAATTATCAGTTTCCAACACATAAATTTGATGAGAATTACTTATCTATAGTCTGGCAAAATGCAAAAAAAAATATAAAAAGAGCTAATAATGCTGGTCTTATTTTTGAGAAATTAGAAACGAGCGAAGGGGAAACAGCATATGATATTATAGCAGAAAATCGAACACAAAGAGGTTTTCCAATTAGAATGACTTGGGAAGAATTAAAAAAAACTATAAATTTAATTCCAGCAGATTTTTTTATTGTAAAAAAAGATAATGTTATAATAGCTTCAGCTATTATTTTTCAGGTTAGTGAAGGTATTGTTCAAGTGGTGTATTGGGGTGATTTGCCTCAATTTTCAGAATATAAAACCATGAATTTTCTTTCTTATGAAATATTTAAATATTACAAAAAAATAGAAATTAAAGTTGTAGACATTGGCCCTTCTTCAGAAAACTCTATACCTAATCATGGTTTATGTGAGTTCAAAGAAAGTATCGGATGTGACTTAAGTCCAAAATATAGTTTTTATAAAAAAATAGAATAATGTTTGTAATTAATCCAGATCCTTTTCTATTGCCCGCCTACAGAATAAGTCCTTTTAAAACGGACTATGTGGGTTTCAATTCAAACTTGTCTGCGGATGAATTTTCATTACAGTATTTAAACGAAAAATTTGGGTTAGGAAATTGGATGTTTACTTTTAACGGACGTGAAGCTATAAAACTAGCCCTTGACACATATAGTTTGCAACCAACGGATGTGGTTACGATACTCACCACTTCCCAAAATTTATACATCAGTTCTTGTGTTACTAACACTATAGAAACCTTTTGTCGTTGGAACAGAGAAATAGTACCTGAAACTAAAATTATTTTTGTTAATCATGAATTTGGTTATCCCTATCCAGAAATGGAAAAATTGGTAGCTACAGGATTACCTATTATAGAAGATTGTTGTACAACATTTTTTAGTCAAGATGCAAATAAAAGAATAGGGAAGTATGGCGATTTCTCATTATATAGTTTGCCTAAATTTTTCCCTATTCAGATAGGAGGAATAATAGTAAACAATACTAATAGTAAACAATTAAAAAAATCAATCCTTAAGCCAAACGAAATAACATATATTCAAAATTTAGTTTCTCATCAGTTAAAAAAGGAAGATATTCTTCTGCTGAAAAGAAAAGAAAATTATGATTATGCCGTTACTCAATTTTCATCATTAGGATTTTCGCCAAGATTTGGATGCAATGAGAGTATCGTTCCTTCTGCATTGCTTCTTAATAACAATACAATCATTAAAGATTTAAATGCGTTAAAAACACTTTTAACCCTCCACGGTATACAATGCAGTGTTTTTTATGGAGAGGATGCTTTCTTTATTCCAATACATCAAAATTTAACCCGTTTTGATTTAGATTATTTCAAATACCACATTTATTCACTTATTAATTATTAAAAGTATGGTAGTATGTATGATCAAGATGAGTACCAGTTAAATTACCAAAATCTCACTTTTGAAAACAAGTTGAGAATTTACAGAATGAAGTATATTGTCGACTATTTTGGCGGTATAAAATCGAACAAAATATTAGAAATTGGCTGCGGTCATGATCCTATTTTTTTGTGTTATGATGATTTTACAACTATGGATATTGTAGAGCCAGGAAATCATTTTTATGAGTTTACCAAAAAAAAAATAGGGAATGACACAAGAATTACAATATATAATAAATTAATTGAAGAGGCATATTTGGAATTAAAAAACGATTATGATGTAATTGTTTTAGGAGGTTTCCTTCATGAAATTGATAACCCTGAAGAGGTTTTGTCTATTATAAAAAAAATAGCAACTCCCCAAACAGTTATACTAACCTATGTTCCCAATGCCAATTCTTTCCATAGAATATTAGCATTTGAAAGTGGCATTATAAAATCAATTTATGATTTTTCAGAAAACGACAAGCTTTTTGGTAGACGAAATGTGTATAATGTCAATTCCTTTCTTTCTTTATTTGTTACTAGCGGTTATTCAGTTTCAAAAGTTGACACCTATTTCATTAAGCCCTTTACCCATGAACAAATGGATGCTCTATTGGGTTTGCCTTTTTTTACAGAAGAAATTTTTTTAGGTTTTTTTAATATGGCTAAATATTTACCCGATATGGGTTGCGAAATTTTTTTAGCAGCAAGTTTGCCAACATAAATAAAATCCGATTTTTTTAAATTAAACTATAAATACCACATTTTAGTTCTCTCAAGAGTATGAATTAAATTAAAAGTTTTAAATTATGATTACATCCAACATTTTTTTAGGAAAAAACATTTACATAGAGAGAACTTCTAGTATTAACAACGTCAAAATTGGCGACAATTCTAGAATAGCCGGTAATGTAAAAATATTTGGATCAGCGGAACATATCATGGAAGTTGGGAAAGGTTGTTATGTTGGAATAAATTGTTTTATAGAAGGGTTTAATGCAAAAGTAACTATTGGGGATTATGTGAGTTTTGCCCGTAATGTATCATTAATTTCAGGATCAGGGCCTAATGCATCCTTAGTGATGCAAAAGATTTTCCCTATAGTTAGAGGGGCAGTAACCATTGGCAATCATACCTGGATAGGTGGAAATACAACCATAATGCCTCATGTTTATATTGGAAAATATTGTGTGGTAGCGGCTAATAGCTTTGTTAATTCATCGTTTCCAGATTATTCCATTATTGGTGGCACACCAGCAAAATTAATTAGAAGCTTAACCGAAGAAGAAATAGCAAAATTACATGCGGATGATTAAATTCTTAGATCTTCAAAAAATCAATGCACAATATGCCGATGAACTTAAGCAAGTAGCTTCGGAAGTTATCGATTCGGGTTGGTTTTTACAAGGAGAGCGATTGCAAATTTTTGAGAAAAACCTAGCCGATTATATTGGTGCTTCCCATGCTATAGGGGTTGCCAATGGTTTGGATGCTTTGCGTTTGATATTGAAAGCCTACATCCAATTAGGGTTTATGCAAGAAGGAGATGAAGTGATTGTGCCAGCCAATACTTATATTGCTTCCATTCTGGCTATATCCGACAACCAATTAGTGCCCGTTTTAGTAGAACCTAATCCATCGAGTTTCAATCTAGATATAGCTTTAATTGAAAAGCATATTACAGCAAAAACCAAAGCCATCATGGTGGTGCACCTCTATGGTCAGGTATGTTGGAGCGATGCCTTAGTAGCGTTGGCTAAAAAACACCATTTAAAAATCATCGAAGACAACGCCCAAGCCATAGGCGCCGAATGGAAAGGTGTTAAAACCGGAAATTTAGGCGATGCTGCAGGTTTTAGTTTTTATCCTGGAAAAAACTTGGGTGCTTTAGGAGATGCCGGTGCGGTTACGGCCAATGATGCTGCCCTTGCAGATATAGTAAGAGCATTAGGAAATTATGGCAGCCGAAAAAAATATGTGAATGAATTTCAAGGGTTGAATAGCCGATTAGACGAAATGCAGGCGGCTTTTTTGACTGTTAAATTGAAGTATATTGATGCTGAAAATCAACATCGAAGACAATTGGCTTCGCTTTATCTCAATGGAATTACCAATCCAAAAATACAACTCCCAGTTCCTGAAAATAAGCTGTTTGCTACAGACAAAAATAAAGAGCACACTTGGCATTTATTTGTCATTCGTTGTAAAGAGAGAGAGCAACTTCAAGCGTATTTGACTACTCATGGCGTTCAGACTTTAATTCATTATCCGATTCCGCCTAACAAGCAGTTGGCGTATGCCACGATGAATCATCAAGATTATCCAATAACAGATGCCATGCATGAGGAAGTATTGAGTTTGCCTTTAAGTCCTGTAATGATTGGAGAAGAAGTTAAGGGAATTATTGAAGTATTAAATAGATTTAGATAAATATTTTTTTTAATTAAAATAATATATTTC
>CAIMMM010000032.1 GCA_903842575.1 uncultured Bacteroidota bacterium
CAAAATACATACTTATCTTTTCCCACTTTTGCTCCCGTAACAATCGATGTAGTGAATTGGGGATTATCATCTATGCTTATCGAACGTAACAATTCCAATTTATCATTATAAATAAAAACCGACTGATCAATCTTTCTTGAGAAAAACGATTTCTTTACAGCTACCATACAAGCAAACTCATTGGTGCCTTGCAAAGGCATAAATGAACCAACGTAGTAAATCTTTCCAGGTTTAACTCCATCAATAGATACGGCTGCAGTTTCATATTTGGCTGTTTTCAAATCTAAAGACACAATAGTAGGTTCTTTGCCTAACCTTCCTTCTAACAATAAATTATTTCCAAAAATTTGCGTTCTGCGCGAAGAAGTATTGTACAGCGCATACCTATCAAAACGAAAATCATCAGGCATATTGCTCTCCAAAATGTTTACCTTGTGAGTTAAAATATCATAATTACACAAAATAAATTCGCTACTAGAAAAACCCTTTATAAAAAGCAAATGTAAAAATTGCCCATTTTCACATTTTGTTAGTAAAATTAACTTTTTCGAAAGTTGAATTTCAGCAATTTTATCTTCTTCTAACTTGCTGTTATATTTGGTAAAAACATATGTAAAATTCCCTTCAGCAGCCTTTTCTGATTTCCTTAACACCATCAAATTGCCTGAATTATGCTTAAATACATGTACTTCTTGAAGTCCATCGTTTAATTCCGTTTCAAAATGAGCAGCATTCCTTATACTCTGCCCCCAAACATTGCCAATACTTAATACGGCAATTACCAAAATGTAGATAAATTTTTTCATCCTAATTGTCTATTTGATTGCAATTTAGACATAATTTTTAATTTCCATGTTACCATTGATCAAATCTTCTTAAATTTGACTATTGCCTATGCCACAGTTGAACTATAGATTTTTTACATTTTCCTTGCTCGTTTTCACATTCTCAAACTGTGGTTACAAAATTTCTGAGTCTTCCTTTGGTGGGGGACAATTTGCCGTCCCTCAAAATAAAAAAAGTCAATTAAAGTTAAATGTGGTTAATGAATTGACCATTTCAGACACCGTTGCTCAATCGCCAAAAACCAACCATTCCAATGCCACCAATTACACAGAATCAATTCCAACTACTCAAAAATATTTTCATTGCGATGCCAAATCAAAATCTTTGAAAACATTTCCAAATCATGCATTTAAAAAAATAGATTCTAGAAAAAAAAGTCCCTCAAAATTATCAGAAATAAAACCAGAAGGACCCATGAACCTATGGCAATCTGTTGAAACAATATTGGGATTTATCACTGGAATGGCGGCATTGGTATTGGGTACCAATTTTTTTATGAGCATGCTCACCGTTTGGTCTGGTATTATTGCCTACAAAATGAATACTTCCATCAAAAATTTGAGGTATTACAAAAAAGAAAGTGGACTTAAAACATTGTCTATCATCACAATAATATTAGGAGTAATAACCATTGTATTAAATCTTCCTCAATTATCACTTTTGCGAATTTTAGGCATTGCAGGAATTACATTGATTACGGCATTGGCATTATTGGGATTAACAAAGTACTTCATTTTCAAGTTTGTAAAATAAAAAAAGGCATCCCCTTTCGAGAATGCCCTTCCATATGAATTAAACTTTTGCTTATTTCTTTACGAAGGTTTTTGTAACACCATTCACAGTGTAAGTACCAACATTGTCGCAGGTTCCGTTGCCAAAATCAACTTCAATTTTGCGGGCGGCATTGTTTGCATCTACAATTTCAATTTTACCTTGTGTTATGTGATATCTGCAACTAAGTTCTACCAACAAAGGCGACAAAATAGAAACATTAAAAGTAACTCCTTTTCTGTTTGTTCCGGTGTAAGATCCTGTGATTTGGTATTTATCGTCGAAGCGAATTAATTTGGTTGCTTCGCCAGCAATCCAAGTTCTGTATCTCAATGAATTCCAAGTAAATGTAGCGCCAGAAACATCAGTAATCTTACCGGCAACTTCAA
>CAIMMM010000033.1 GCA_903842575.1 uncultured Bacteroidota bacterium
CACTTAATGAAACTTGTTGATAATCACTATGAGTCAACTTTTCAATCATAGCTTTTAGTAATTTTGTTCCGATTCCCTGTTGGCGATAATTTTCAATAACCGACATGCTTAATTCGGGAGTTTTTGAATCCACATATCCAAATCCTTTTTCTGTTTCAGCATATATTCTTGCCCAAATTGCACCTACCAAACAGCCTTGTGATTCAGCTACTATACACAAATCCGAATCTTTGCCAAAATCCTTTATGTATATTGATAATTCCGGTATTTTAATAATTTCTTTATCAGGCTTATCTAATCCTTTGGGTATAAAGATTGCTTCATATAAAAAGTTATCCAATTGAGATATTTCAGTTCCTTCAATTTCTCGAATCTTTATCTTCAAATCCATTTATATCTGATTTAGTAATCCAACTTTTTGTTTAATAATCTGCAGCACGGCTAATCAAATTAAGACTTGTAATTGGTTTATTGTGGGTTGGTAACGAAAAATTAAATTCAGCGTACAGGGCGTACGATCAAGCTGTTACGAAGCGCAAAAGTTCGAAATTATCAGCCAATGTATCAAACGAGCCAATGGCCTGTATGACTGCTTAATAATATATTATGTGGCTGTTATTCATCTGGTTATTATCACCATTTTGCATCATCAAATTCAATTAAATAGGTTGAAATACTAACGTTTTCAATTATTTCAGTTTGCTCAATCACTAATTTGGAATAATTCACATTATTTGGGTAAAAAACCAGATAAACTCCATTTTTAAGTCCCAAACTTTTGCAATAATAAGCAAGTTGTTTTTTACCCTTTAAAAATTGATTTTCGTAATAATAAATTTTGCTTTCAATTAAATATTCTATTGATTTTACGTTTATTATCAAATCACTTTTCCCAAGTCCTGTATCAGCTTCCCGATAGCTTTTCCCGTCAATAACCTGTAAAAATGCTTGGATATACGTTTCAAAACTATAAATCAGAGCACTTTCTTTAATAGATTGATAGTTTCCTTTTTCGTCCTTTTCCCTAAATACATTAAAACCACGTCTTTTTACATATTCTTTATAGCCTATAATTAATTTATCAAGAATAAGTTTGTCATTTGTATCAAAAAGTTCACTTACGGCAATACTTCTTAATATGTTTGCTTTTTCTCCATTTGTATAGGGATAAAAGGCTTTATATAATCGTTTTTTGTAAAATGGAACCCAAAAAGTTACATATCCGTTTTCGTCTTTTTTTATTAGTCCGTTTGTATGAAGTAGTTTTATACTATCCCTGTCTATTTCAAATGGAATTTTTTCTTCTGTAAATAATAATCTTTCGACAAAATTTCGTTGCTCTTTTGCTTTATTCAGAATATTAGAAAAATTTTTATCAATCGCTTCTGTTAAATACCAATCTTCAATTTTTAAGTAATCATTGTAAGTTATATTTTGGTTGCCTAAATTATCTTCTACCAGTTTGTTCGCAAAACCGTTAACTAATCCAGGTTGATTTGCTGTTATCTGGCTAATTTTTTGTTTTACTTTATCTTCAAATAATTGTCCGGTTTCATTTTCGTGCTGTTCTAAAAGTTCAAAAACTTCTTTATCTGTAAAATATGGAACATTTAAATTATCTGTTATATTGAAGGGACTTGCATTATCATTCACAACACCAACAATGTTTGAAACACCAACTAAAATTACACTTTTTAGGCAATGTCTATGTCTTGTATGATAAAGGTTTCTAATGGTATGAAGAAATTGTCCGAAAATGTTAGGATTTAAGCTTTCAATCTCATCAATAATGATAACAATTTTCTTATCTCTGCAATTAGTTATTTGATGTTCAAAATGTTTAAATGTTTCTATTTTCCAATCAATATTCTGTTGCTCTTTTAATTCTCTACAAAACGTATCAAAAGTGTCAGCAACAGAAAAATCGCTAAAACCTTCAACTGAAAAATAAACTGTATTATAATTCTGCTCATTCAATTTTTCGGCAAGCTGACGAAAATAGGTACTTTTACCGGTCTGACGAGGTGCCCAAATAGTAAAATATCTTTTATTTTCTACTAATTGTAGTCCCTTATCAATCAAATTGGTTCTTTCAATGGTATAATGTTCTTCTTGTATATTTGGTCCCGATGTATTGAATATTCTCATATTTTTACAATTTTATTTAGCTCCAAAGTTATGTATTTTTCTCGTTATCTTGGATTTTTCAATGCCACATAACGAAAAATTATAAACGGCGTGAAGTAAGTTGTTTGCGTTTGCTTGAAAAACAAATGTCAAATCCAAAAACCACAAAAGTATCAACAAATAAAACACTGCATGACCGTTTTATAATATGTTATGTGCATTTTTTATTTATCAATTATTTATCTGGTTTTTGTAATTATCCAAAGTTATCCAAATAGGTTTGAAAAACCCTAGTATTATCGTAATTATTTTTCATAAAAGAGTGACGGCTTCGCCGTCACTCTTTTATTTATTTGTTAAGAATTACACATAAGTATAGTAAAATTTAAAATTACAACTTTTTCCTAAAACACTTTCAACCCAAATTTTTTGGCCATGTTTTTCTAAAAATTCCTTACAAAGGTACATTCCCAAATTAGTCCCTATTGCTATTTCGTCTTCTTCAGAAATCATTAATATTAATAACCTGCGCTTTTCAAACCACTGCCAACTTTAGTAATAGTGCCAACACATGTAGGCATTTGAATATTTGATCCGTGTACGGCAACTATAACCAAAGTTTTTAAAGGCCAAACAGCACAACCTGTACTCCCTTTTTTAAAGATTAACACTCCATCTTCAGTTTCTCTAAGGAACATATATTTTACTCCTGCAAGCATAAAACCACCTGCTCTGGCATTGGCTGCATTAAGATCGCGGATTCCAATTTGATCTGCAGTTGTGAGTGAGAATCCACTCTGAGCCCATATTCCACCATCCTTACCTAATACAAAACCACCAGTACACTTGTCCGCAAGTATAGCATCACTATATGCTTGCCACGTGCCTTGTGCTTTAAGTCCCAAGATGAAAAACATTACTGCCATAAAAATTAAACTAATCTTTTTCATGTGTCTAAAAATTAAATTGTTAATAAATTAATAACTA
>CAIMMM010000034.1 GCA_903842575.1 uncultured Bacteroidota bacterium
GAATGTACCGCAGTTGAAGCATATACATTCCCTCCGATTACTGCAAATCCAGCACCACCTGCTGTAACTGGAGCCAATGTTAAAGTCCCAGAACATAATAATGATCCAGTTGGAGTAAAAACACGAATTTGCTGGGGAACATCAGTATTAAATATGTATATATTCCCATCCGTATCGACATTCAAATCAATTGGACCTGCAAAAGCTGTAAACCCTGGTATCGTCATCCAAAAAGTTGCATTTCCTGTTCCATTATACCTGTAAACATCTCCTGTGGAACCATTTAAATTATAAATATAACCACCTCCACCACCTGGATTAGTGTAAGCTGCGGTTGGACCTGCTGTATGACCTGTATTAATCCATGTATTAGTTACTGCATTCCACCACCAATAAGTCATTGTTGTTGAATTAATGGTATAATATGTGGGAGAAGTTGTTCCACCATTAATATTTGGACAAAGAGTCAAACCTTTAAAAGTGCTATTTGTCAAAGGAATTGTATTTACCGGATTGGTTCCTGAAATTGGCAAACTAGGATCATAAAGACTTATCACATTCCCGGATAATCCCGCTATTTGTGAACAACTAGCAATTGTGTTATTTAGAGCATTAGTTACACATACTGATGTTGGAGTAAAATCAGAATTTGCAAAATTCATCACTCTAAAATAATAAGTTGTTCCAATTGTCAAACCACTGCTGAAACCAACTGATTCTATTTGACCTGTTGTTGTGTATAAGTCTGCCTGAGCACAACCTATTTCTGCTAAACCCGCACATGCACCAGAAAAAACTTGAATACCTGGTTCATTAGTTGCACCAGCAGGTGTGATGACAGTAATCGTTGCATTCGTGCTTGTGGCAACAAAACGATACCAACCTTCTCTTCGAATTATAGCTCCTGTGCATGAAGGTACAAATCCTGCCGTAATTGTAGCATCATTAATAAGTCCTGAATTGCATGCACCATTCACAGTAAGTAAGGTTGCAGAGGCACATGTTGTTCCTTGTGCTTTAATATTATTAGAAAAGGATAAAAATAGAAATAGTATTAGCAAAACGCTTTTTATTATTTTTTTTGTTTTTTTCATCTCATAATAATTTTCAACAAAACTAAAGTGGTAGAATCCAGTTCACAAACCAATATTATTCTTAAGTAGTATGAGATAACAAGTACTATTTCTCCTATATACCTGTATTTCTTATCTTTATGTCTTTTTTAAAGGAAATTAATTCTATTATTAATTATTGATATTTCAAAAAACAAATCTTATTTTTGCTTAATGAAGAAACCATCTAATCAAGTATTTATTCTAGTTAAATCATTAGACTCGCATGAAAAAACCTTTATTAAGCGCTGTCTTCATAAAGAATCAAAATCATCCATAAATGAATATTTATTTGATTATCTGTGTTCCCAATCAGAATACAATGAGAATAAAATGCTTTTGTCGGTTAAAAAAATTAAGAAAAGTACCGTTAAACATTGCAAACAAAATATTTTTGATTTCATTCTCAAATCACTTGAACTATATTACGCTGGGTCAACCACAGAACAAAAACTAAATCGGGCGCTATTTCAAGTCAGGATGCTAAAAAAAAAGAAGATGTTTTCGAAATCCAACAAACTAATCCTCTCATCAATAGAAATAGCAGAAAAGTCAGGTCACTTTTTATTGCAACTGCAGTTTATCGCAGAACAGCAGCTATTAGAAATTGAAAGTGAAAACATTGCAGATTACGAACAGTTTTTTTTAA
>CAIMMM010000035.1 GCA_903842575.1 uncultured Bacteroidota bacterium
CTATTAAAGATTATTATTTCGAAAGAGTTTTAAATAATGATTTATATTTAATTAAAAATAATCAAAATGCTAAAGTTGGCATAATGAATTCAAAAGGAGAATTTATTATTGAATGTAAATATGATGAAATAAAACAAGTAAAGTCTTTCTTTATTGCTAAAAGCAATAATAAAAAAGGATTTATTTCATTAACAGATTCTATAATAAAACCTTTTGTTTACGATGAAATTTATTTCAGCTATTTTGATGATGCAGTTTCTTTTGGAAATAACAATCTTGGAGATAATTACATTGTCCAAAAAGACAAATTATATGGCGTAATTAATCCTAACATTGAAAATGATATAATTCCATTGCGTTATAAAAATATTAGAACTTTATTTGATAAGTATTTTATAGTTCAGAATACTAAAAATGAAAATGGTTTGTTTTTTGAAAACGGTGAAAAAGTTCTAAATGAAGAATATATATTTTTTAATGTATTTGAAAAGAGAATCTTTGCATCTAGAAACAACAAACAATTTTTAATTCGCTTAGAAGAGGCAAAATATATTGAAAACGAAGCATTTGTAGATGAGTTTGTAAAATTTAAAGATGAACAAGAATTTCCAAAAAATGCAAATCAAATATTTAAATCAAAAGGAAAATTTGGAGTTATAAATTATGAAAACAACATAATTGTTCCTTGCGAATATGAATTAATAGAAAACATTTATCTTTCAAAAGAATTTATCGTTAAGAAAAACAACAAATTTGGAATAGTCAATTCAGAAAATAAAATTGTTGTAGACATTGGATATGATGAATTCAAAAAGTTAAAAGAATCTATATTATTTACAAAAGAGAATAAAAAAATTAAAAAGTATCACGAGATAACATACAAATAATTACTACCGCCAACACACGCTACAAGCAATTTGGGGATTTGGCTTATTGGAAAAATTGATTTGTATTTGGAAGATTTGGAAAATCCGAATAATGGGCTTAATTTAGTCCCAAACTGCTTGTAGCGCGGGGACGTTAACTAAATTTAAAATTAGCAATTTGATTATGAATGGTAAAGAAATAGTTCAAAATCTTGAATTACTAGAGCATCCTGAAGGTGGGTTTTATAAAGAAACGTATAGGTCCATATGTTCTATTGAAACAGATCAAAATACAATAAGAAATATTAGCACTGCAATTTATTTCCTCCTTGAAAATGATAACAAATCCTTATTTCATAGGATTCAATCGGACGAATTATGGTTTTTTCATCAAGGGGAACCTTTAGAAATTGTATTTATAAAAGACGGTGTTTTAAACACAATTATTTTAGGGAATAGTTTTGAAAACGGGGAAGTATTTCAAGCAACAATTCCGGCAAATACATGGTTTGCCTCAGGGGTTAAGAATCTAAAAGGATATTCTTTAGTTAGTTGCACTGTTGCGCCAGGGTTTGACTTTGCGGATTTTGAATTAGCTTCGAGAGAAAATCTAATTCAAGAATTCCCTCACTTGAAAGAAATAATTCAAAAATTCACTAAGGCGATACAATGAAGAATAGTCGATAACATTCAAACATAATACCATTGAAAAACACTAAACCGCGCTTATTTCATTATTTTTGGGTAATTATTTAATCCTAGTTTTATGAAAAAGTATTTGTTTGGTTTGTTCTTGTTGCTGCCTTTATGGAGCACTGTTGGAGCAAAAGTCTCAGACAAAATGAATTACTCTTTCAAAAGCGATTCAAGAGGAGTAAAGCAGCCAATAGGCAGCAGACTATTTGATAGCCAAAAAGAAAAATCTTCTACTGATTTTTCTATTACAAACTTAACCCAAGAAAAAAACCATTTCGAAATCCCTGAAATTAGACCTTCAGACAAGGTAATTTATCATTCGGGCTATTCACTCCTTTATAACGAAACCCACGAACAATCGAATTGGATTGCTTATGAACTTACCGATGAGGAAACAATCAAACAATTTAATAGAACAAATAAATTTTTAGTCGACCCTGATGTAAGTACCCATTCTGCTAACGATGAGGATTATAAAGGTTCAGGATATGATAGAGGACATTTGGCACCAGCTTCCGATATGGGATGGTCTGAAAATACAATGAAAGAGTCGTTCTATTATAGTAATATGAGTCCGCAAAAACCTAGTTTTAATAGAGGTATTTGGAAAAAACTGGAAGAAAAAGTTCGGTCTTGGGCAGTTGAGAATAAAAAAATTTACATCGTTACAGGTCCAATTTTAACCATTGGATTATCAAAAATAGGAAGGGACCACGTTTCCGTTCCTAAGTATTTTTACAAGGTAATTATAGACTATACTGCCCCGAGCATAAAAGGTATCGCATTTGTTATGCCTAATGAATCCTCTAAAAAATCATTGCAAAGTTTTGCTGTTACTATTGATTCGGTTGAACACATAACTGGCATAAATTTTTTTCCTACCATGCAAGATACAGCCATTGAAAATACGTTGTGTATAAGCTGTTGGAGTTGGGGTAGTAAAGCAAAAGCGAAATCCAAAAATGGCGCTAAATTAAATGTTTCGGTGCAATGTTCCGGCATTACCAAAAAAGGGGCAAGGTGTAAAAGAAAAACAACAAACCCAAGTGGAAAATGTTTTAGTCATCAACATGTAAATTGAACAAAAAATCTTTGCAAAGCATTGAATTTAGATGAGATCTTTTGGAGATATTCAAATTTTAGTTACCCTATTGGTGACAAAATCTATAGGTATACTAAACTATGCATTTCTATGTGTATTTTGACACATCCCGAAAATTAAAAAACCCTCTAAACACTGATGTTTAAAGGGTTTTGATATTTTATGTTTCTTTTGAAACATCCTATCAGCGGAGAAAGAGGGATTCGAACCCCCGGACCTGTGACAGTCAACAGTTTTCAAGACTGCCGCATTCGACCGCTCTGCCATTTCTCCAGTGAGCGACAATCAATATTCATTGATTGCGAGTGCAAATATAACAACCTTTTTTGGTTTCCAAAAAGTTTTTATCTAAAATATCAAGTTATTTTTATCCAACGCTACCAACCCTTTCATTCTCTAATCATTACACAAATGAAATCAGCTTCTATTCTTAATATTCAACATAATCGGTTATCTCCAATCCATACCCAATCAATCCCACACGCTTAGTGTGTTGCGCATTGGAAATTAATTTTATTTTAGAGATGTCAAGATCGTGGAGTATTTGTGCACCAATACCAAAGTCTTTGGCATCCATTTTTATTTGTGGTGCTTTGAAAACACCTTCGGCTTGCAATGCTTTGAGTTCGGTCATTCTGTTCAACAAATCTGAAGATTGCACTTCTTGATTGATAAACAATATAGCGCCTTTTCCTTCCTCGGTAATGCGTTTAAACATATCATCCAGCTTCTTATTTGGATCATTGGTTAAAGTGCCTAAAACATCGTTGTTAACTTGTGTAGAGTTAATACGAGTTAATATTGGATCACCCAAATCCCAACTCCCTTTAGTTAATGCAATATGTACTTGCTTATTGGTGGTTTGCTCATAGGCACGCAATCTGAATTTTCCATAACGAGTTTCAATTTCAAAGTCGTCTTTCTTTTCTATCAAACTGTCATGCTGCATTCTATAAGCAACCAAATCCTCAATAGAAACCAGTTTTAAATTAAACTTCTTGGCTACATCAAACAATTGGGGTAAGCGTGCCATCGTACCATCATCATTCATAATCTCTACAATGACGCCAGCGGGTTTAAATCCTGCAAGTCTAGCAAAGTCTATTGCCGCTTCGGTATGCCCCGTTCTTCGCAAAACACCACCTTCCTTTGCTGTAAGGGGAAAAATATGCCCAGGGCGCGCTAAATCGTAAGGTTTTGTAGCATTGTTTACTAATGCTAATATGGTTTTAGCTCTGTCGGCTGCGGAAATTCCGGTGGTGACACCATTTCCTTTTAAATCAACAGATACGGTGAAAGCCGTTTCCAAATGGTCGGTATTGTTGGTTACCATGGAACGTAGTTCTAAATCGGCACAACGCTTTTCTGTCAATGGCGCACAGATTAATCCTCTACCATGTGTTGCCATGAAATTAATCATTTCGGGTGTTACCCTTTCGGCCGCAGCCAAAAAATCACCTTCATTTTCTCTGTCTTCATCATCCACAACAATAATAACTTTGCCTTTTCGAATGTCTTCTATAGCTTCTTCAATGGTGTTAAGGTGTATTTTATAGATACTCATTTGTATTGTTTTTATTCCTCGGAAGGAAAGAATTTTTGAAATAATTTTTGAAAAGGTTGCAGTATAGCATCAATATTAATCAAGCCAATATCATTCGTTGCTCTATAGGTCAATAAAATGGCAAATGGGGATAATACTAGTGAAGACATCCAACAGCCTAATATTGGAGAAATACCATTCTCTTCTGCTACTTTTTTACCAAAAGTATTAATGAAATGAAAGATTATAAAAATCAAAACAGCAAAAACAATAGGAAGCCCCAGACCTCCTTTTCGAATAATAGCTCCCAATGGAGCACCAATAAAAAACATCAAAAGACATGCAAATCCAATTACAAATTTGTCATATAAAGCAATCCAATGGATATTGATGTTTTTTTGTTTGTTTTCAAATTCGTACTTATAGCTTTCTACAGAAAAAGCAGTAGCGTCAATAGTGCTGCTCGCCACTCTCAATAATTGTGTTTTTTGACTATTGGTGTAGTTTTCTAAAAGTTTATTGGGTTTTGATTTTGTTTTAATTCCAATAGGCTTCACAGGAAGTGCAACAATTCCCGTTCGTTGATAAATGTTTTCAGCATAGGAATTTATGTCTTTTGTGAAATTTTTATGTAAAGAATCAATAGTGTAGTTCAATTCACCAACTGTAAGCATTGTATTTGTGTTGGTAATTTGATCCTCATTCATATCCGCATTATTTAATTTGGATAAATCTATATTGATAACATATTGTTTAAATTCGCTTTTGGCAAAGGGTAAATTCTTGCGGTCTTCATATTTTTTAGGGACAATATCTTCATAATAATTACCATTATGGAGTATTAATTTTAAAATATTAGAATCTTCATTGCTAATCAACTCTCCTTTTTTGGCTTTGATAACCGTATTACTTCCAGAACCCATTTGAGATTTTTTATGAATAGTAATCCCCTCTAATAAGTTCCCGTTTTCACCTGATTTTTTCTCAACTTTAATGTTATAAGCACCAACATCGCTAAATTGACCTTCGGCTATAGCCATAGCGGGCTTTACTTGTGCAATATTTCTTCTAAAATTTACAAATTTATATTCGGCATAAGGAATAACATTATTAGCAAACCAAAAAGCAACAAAACTTAAAAGAATTATGAAAACAATCAAACTTTTCATGGCACGTTGCAAAGATATTCCGGCTGATTTCATGGCGGCAAATTCATAATTTTCGGATAAACTCCCGAAGGTCATGATGGATGCTAATAGAATTGAAAGGGGCAATACCAATGGTACAATCCTTGGCATAGAGAAAGTTAAAAATTTTACTATCAATAAAAAATCCAAATCTTTACCAGCTAATTCTGAAATAAAGAGCCAAACAGTTTGTAATATGAATATAAAAAAAAGAATCACAAATACCGTAGCAAATGTAGTTAGGAAGGATTTTAATAAGTACTTGTCAAGTATTTTCACCTCGAAATTAATCTAATTTATTGATGTAGTAATTTGGATATTTACTTTCTACAAATGTAAATTGATTTTTTGACAAAGGTTGGTTGGTTTTAAAAGAATTAACAGTAAGTGTAGTTTTTGTTCCATTTTTACCTAATTCTATTAGGTTGTAAATGTTTTTGGTTTGCACATCAATACCAAGTAATATTTCCTTGCGTTGGTCTTTAGTATTAATTGGTGTGAGTTTAATGCATTGAATTTTTCTTCCTTTAATATCTTGAACAGTATCCCAATAAAATTTATAACCGGTATTAAAAAAAGTAAGCATTTTGGAAGGGGTAATGGCATTGTCCTCTTTGTCGGTTAATTTTGAAACACTAACTTCTTCATCTTCAGGAACTATAGTGTAGGTTTTCTTTCCGTCGTATATTTTGGTAACACCCATAAAGTTTAAAACATACATATTGCCTTGTAAAACAACATTGCCTTTACTATCTCGGTTGATATTTTCTTTGGCATTATTCAAAGTGTATTTGAAATCAATAGAAATATTGTCATAAGATTTAATTTTGGCAGTTACTTCATCCAATAAATCTTTTGCTTTTTTATCTTGTGCTTGTGTTGTAAGTCCTATAAAAAACAACAGGGCAATCGATATTAACTTCATCATTTTAAATGTTATTTTGTTCATTTGAAAAAAATTGATCTAAAGAAGACAAGTCAAGTATGTTAACACTTCTTGCTTTACTTCCTTCAAAAGGACCAACAATTCCTGCAGCTTCCAATTGATCAATCAATCTCCCAGCTCGGTTGTAGCCCAATTTTAGCTTTCTTTGCAATAATGATGCCGAACCTTGTTGTGCTGTTACTATAATTTCTGCTGCATCTCTAAATAAGACATCTCTTTCTGAGATATCCATTTCAAGATTTACAATTCCTTCTTCACCGATAAACTCGGGTAATAAATAGGCGCTTGCATAGGCTTTTTGAGAACCAATATATTCTGTAATTTTTTCAACTTCGGGTGTATCAACAAAAGCGCATTGAACCCTAACCACATCATTTCCATTAGTGTAAAGCATATCACCTCGTCCAATCAATTGATCTGCACCTTGTGCATCCAAGATGGTTCTTGAATCTATTTTTGATGTTACTCTAAAGGCAATTCTAGCAGGAAAATTGGCTTTTATGAGCCCGGTAATTACATTTACTGAAGGTCGTTGTGTAGCAATGATTAAATGAATTCCAATAGCACGAGCCAACTGAGCCAAACGAGCAATAGGAGTTTCCACTTCTTTACCAGCGGTCATAATCAAATCGGCAAATTCATCCACTACTAAAACAATATAGGGTAAGAAACGATGCCCATTTTCTGGGTTCAATTTTCTTGCCTTAAATTTATCGTTGTACTCTTTAATATTTCTAACCATTGCATCTTTTAATAAAGAATAACGGTTGTCCATTTCCACGCATAGCGAATTCAAAGTATTGATTACTTTGTTATTATCGGTGATAATAGCATCTTCGGTATCTGGAAGTTTTGCTAAGTAATGACGTTCTATTTTATTAAAAAGGGTCAATTCCACCTTCTTAGGGTCAACCAAAACAAACTTTACTTCTGCGGGATGTTTTTTGTACAATAACGAAGTCAATACTGCATTTAATCCAACAGATTTTCCTTGTCCTGTTGCTCCAGCCATTAATAGGTGGGGCATTTTGGCTAAATCAACAACAAAGGTTTCATTGGAAATGGTTTTTCCGAAGGCAATAGGTAACTCCATTTCGGCTTCTTGAAATTTAGCAGAACCAATCACACTTTTCATGGAAACCATGGTGGGGTTTTTATTTGGAACTTCAATTCCAATGGTACCCTTTCCAGGAATTGGCGCAATAATACGAATACCTAATGCCGAAAGCGACAAAGCAATATCGTCTTCTAAACTTTTAATTTTTGAGATACGAATTCCGGCTTCGGGTACAATTTCATATAAGGTTACCGATGGTCCAACAGTAGCTTTGATTTGTGCAATTTCAATTTTGTAATTACGAAGTGTTTCTACAATTTTATTTTTATTTTCCTCTAATTCTTCTTGATTGATAGTAATGCCACCAGTAGAATATTCTTTTAGTAAATCAAGTGTTGGAAATTTATAATTAGATAAATCCAAAGTTGGATCAAACAAACCAAAATCGGCGACGAGTTTTGCTGCTAAATTTTCTTCAATAATATCTTCTTCTTGTGCTTTTTCAATTACAAAGGAATCATCGTTGGTTTCAATGATTTCCATTGTTGGAGTAGGTGTAGAGATTGATTTTATGCTTGGATCTAAATTAATTTCAGAAGCATTTTCAATCGTTGGTTTTAAACCTTCTTTATTAATTTCAAATTGGGAAGTAGGTTTTAATTCAGGTTCTTCAGCAACTGCATATTCTTCAAGATTATATTCTCCATTGGTTAGTGGTGTTTTCATCGTATCAATGTCATCACTAATTTCTTTTTTCTTTTTCTCAAAAAAGGACTTAATAGTATCGGGCGACATTTTTATTTTGAATATTAAATAAATAAGTATTCCAAAGATTAAAATCAATAAAGTCCCAATTTTTCCAATATAATCTTGTGAAAACAGGTTCATTTCATAACCTATTGTTCCGCCAAGTTCGGGTAATGAGGTTGCAAAAAAACCAAATAATATGGAAATAATTATGATAGCAAATAAATCCCAAAACCAAGTGCTTTTTAATTTTTTTAGCGGTAAATCCATTACCAAAAAGGCTCCCGTTAAAAAGAAAAGTTTTACAAAAATAAAAGAAGCTACGCCAAATCCTTTATAAATAAAGAAATCAGCAACGTAAGCTCCAAATTTCCCTAACCAGTTTTGAACAGTTTCATTTCTATCTACTAAAGCATCAATAGCGTTTTGATCTTGTTGCCCATAAATAAAAAAAGAAATAAAGGAAAGCAACAATGCAACAGCAATCAGCACCAGCATAGTGCCAAACAGTACTTTATATTGACGCATTGATTTTATCGAAATTTTCGGATCTAATTTATCGTCTTTTAAAGCAGTTGAAGATTCCTTTTTTATTGTCTTTGCCATTGTGATTTAGGATAGTTACTATAAAAATTTCGGAATATATATTAACATTCCAACAGCGATAGCTGCCAAGGCTGCAAACATAACTGCTCCTGCAGCAATATCTTTTATGAAACCAATTCTGTCATGAAATTCAGGATGAATAAAGTCGGCAATCTTTTCCACGGCAGTATTTAATCCTTCTATACTTAACACTAATCCAAAAGTTAAAATTTGCATAATCCATTCTTCTCTTGAAATATGTAAAACAAATCCAGCAATGATCATAATTAAAACTAATGACGATTGCACCATAACACTATGTTCGGTAGTAATAAGTTTATAAGCACCTTTTAGGGCAAAACCTATACTTTTGAAACGACCTGAAAAAAAGGTATTGTCTTTTTGAAATTCCATATTAAATATTAAAGTGCTGCTAAAGCATTATCATAATTGGGTTCATTACTTATTTCAGGAACTTGTTCTGTATAAGAAACAATCCCATTTTCATCAATAATCACTACTGATCTAGAAAGTAATCCAGCAAAAATACCGTCTAAAATTAGCAATCCATAATTTTTTCCAAAATCACCGGTATTAAAATCAGATAAATTGATTACATTTTTCAATCCTTCTGCACCACAAAAACGTGTTTGAGAAAAAGGCAAATCTCTTGAGATACATAATACTTTAGTGTTTGTCAAGTTGCTTGCTAATTCGTTAAATTTTCTTACTGAAGCCGAACATACAGCTGTTTCGATACTTGGAAAAATATTTAGTACCAATTGGCTTCCTGCAAAATCCGATAAGGTTGTTATTGATAAATCTCCTTTTACTAATTTAAAGTCAGGTGCTTTTGAACCTACTTTAGGTAATTCACCACTAGTTTTTACTAGATTTCCTCCAAGCGTTACGGTTGCCATTATTATAAATTTTTAAGTGTCAAAAATAGGAAATAAATTTGAGATAAACCTTTACCATTTTTTAACAACTTTTATTTGGTAATTGTATTGTTATATTGTAATATTGCAATATAACAATATAATCAATTATGGGAGCATCTAAAACAGTCTTTTTTTCAGACAATCAAAACGAATTAGCCACCTTATTCAAAGCATTATCACATCCAGCACGAGTAGCTATCATTGAATACCTTTTGAAGATAGATACTTGTATTTGTGGCGATATTGTAAACGAATTACCTTTGGCGCAACCTACGGTTTCTCAGCATTTGAGAGAATTAAAGAATGCAGGGATTATAAAAGGCACTATAGAGGGGACAGCAATTTGTTATTGCGTCAATCTTGAATCCTTAAAAAAATTTGAAGTCTATTTTTCAGGCATCACTACCCAATTAAAAAATAAATGTTGTTAAACTAAATACTAAAAATTATGAAATTATCCCAATTTAAAAATCATCTTGAAACGGTAGATCAAATTCATTTTGTTTTACCAAACGGCACCAAAATACCATCTCATTTCCACATTACCGAAGTAGGTATGACCACTAAACAGTTTACAGATTGTGGCAATACATTTAGAATTTCTAAAACGGCAACTTTTCAACTTTGGACATCCATAGATTTTCACCATCGTTTGGAACCTAAAAAAATACTTAGCATTATCAACGCTACAGAAAAAATGTTTGCTGGGGAGGATTTAGACATTGAAATCGAATACCAACAAGAAACCATTGGAAAATTCGGATTGGAATTTAACAATAATGAGTTTGTTTTAACCAATACCAAAACCGATTGTTTGGCAAAAGATAATTGTGGTATACCCATCGAAAAAATCAAAGCCAAAATAGGTGAGTGGAAGGAGAAAGCTTCTTGCTGTACTCCAGAATCTAACTGTTGCTAAAATGAGTATAAAGGAACACTGGGAAAAAGTATTTTCTACAAAACAGGAAAACGAGGTGAGTTGGTATCAACCTATTCCTGAAATTTCGCTTAAATTTATTGAAAAACTAAACCTTCCCAAAGATGCTAAAATCATTGATATTGGCGGTGGCGATAGTTATTTGATTGATGCCTTATTGGAAAGAGGTTATACCAATTTGTTTTTGTTGGATATATCCGAACAAGCCATTCTTAGAATCAAAAAGAGGCTGGGAGTGAAGGCTTCTAAAGTGACCTTTGTTGTTTCGGATATTTTAAATTTTGTCCCTCCAACTTCCTTTGATGTATGGCATGACAGAGCGTCCTTTCACTTTTTAACGGAAGTTGAGGATATTAAAAAGTATAAAGCGATTGTTTCGAAAGCTATTATAACAAAAGGTACACTAATAATTGGGACATTCTCTGAAGACGGCCCTAAAAAGTGCAGTGGTTTGGATATTGCACAATACAATGAAGCAAGTATCACACACCTTTTTGAAAACGATTTTAAAAAAATGGAGTGTGTCACAGAAGATCATCAAACGCCTTTTGACACAATACAAAATTTCATTTTCTGTAGTTTTAATAAAATTTAGTGTATGCACGAAGAACTTTCAAAATCTATAAAAAAGATATCGGCTTTAACAGTTAGTGAAGAAAGAAAAGCGATACTAAATCCTTTAATTGATTATATTCAAAGTAAATTGAATAGGCAACAACCGATTCGACTGAATTTCATTTGTACACACAATTCCAGAAGAAGTCATTTGTCTCAAATTTGGGCACAAACCATGGCTTATTACTTTGGAATTGAAAACGTATTTTGTTATTCGGGTGGGACCGAAGCAACGTCAATGTTTCCAAAAATAGGCGAGACGCTAGACAATCAAGGGTTTCAAATTCAAAAGTTAAGGGATGATAAAAATCCTGTTTACGAAGTAAAATTTGCGCCAAATGAACCACCAATTATTTGCTTTTCCAAAACCTTTGATGATGCTTTTAATCCCAATTCCGATTTTGCAGCTATCATGACTTGTTCTTCCGCCGATGAAGGTTGTCCTTTCATTGCTGGCGCTGAAAAAAGATTTCCAATTCGTTATGAGGATCCAAAAATATTTGACGGAACAGCTCTCATGAACGAAAAATATACTAATCGAAGTATGGAAATAGCTAGTGAAATGTATCATGTGTTTTCCCAAATTCAACAATAAAATTATATGAAAAAAAGACTTTCATTTCTCGACAATTATTTGACACTTTGGATTTTTATGGCCATGTTAGTGGGCGTTGGCATTGGATATTTCTTTCCAAGTTCATCAGGTTTTATCAATTCCTTTTCTGCGGGAACCACCAATCTTCCTTTGGCAATTGGTTTAATTTTAATGATGTATCCGCCCTTAACCAAGATTGATTTTTCTCAAATCCCCCAAATGTTTAAAAACCCAAAATTACTGACCGCTTCTTTTCTAATTACTTGGATTCTAGGTCCGTTTTTGATGTTTTTATTGGCCACTTTTTTTTTAAAGGACTATCCCGAATACATGACAGGCTTGATCATTATTGGGATTGCACCTTGTATTGCGATGGTAATTGTTTGGAATGAATTGGCCGAAGGGAATCGGGAATTGACGGCCGGTTTGATTGGTATTAACAGTTTGTTACAAGTCTTTTTCTTTAGCTTGTATGCCTATTTTTATTTGGCGGTGATGCTGCCTTTGTTTGGAATTAAAGGATTGGAATTGGATATCACCATTGTCGAAATTGCCAAAACAGTTGGTATTTATCTTGGAATTCCTTTTGTATTAGCAGTAATTAGTCGTTTCATGATTAAGAGATTTATCGGTGATACATGGTTTAATAAAAAGTTTCTTCCGTTTGTTTCGCCCATAACGTTAATTGCTTTGCTTTTTACTATTGTTGTTATGTTTAGTTTAAAAGGTGAAATGATTGTGGATTTGCCTATGGATGTGATTCGAATAGCTATTCCATTGGTCATCTTCTTTGCCATTATGTTTTTCTTGATGTTTTTTGTTTCCAAAAAAATAGGAGCCAATTATCGCGATGCCGTGGCGCTATCCTTTACAGCTTCGGGGAATAATTTTGAATTAGCCATCGCTGTTTCCATTGGCGTTTTTGGGATTAATAGCGGACAAGCTTTTGCTGGCGTGATAGGTCCACTGGTAGAAGTTCCTGCGCTTATTATCCTTGTTAATGTGGCGTTTTGGTTAAAGAAACGCTATTATAAATAATAATTATTTAAAAGTAAAAAGATAAAAAAACTCCAAATCATCTGATTTGGAGTTTAACTTTGAACCTTTAAAAAATTCAATTTTTCCTTTTGGGTAGCATTTATTTAATTGTAAATGTCATTCCGCCAGAGATGAAACTGTTTTTAATTTCCCCATCATCATTAGCATTCCCATTTTGATTATAGGTATATCTTAAGAAAACAGGTAAACTAAAGCTTTCTGAAAATTTAATTTCTTTAGCAACATTTAATCCTACATTAGTAAATGCAAAACCTGGATTTCCATTTTCATCAACACCATAATAACCGCCTTCATTAATTACAGTTGCACCAACAAATGGTCTTAAATCTATACCTGCTTTTTCTATGGTATAAGTATAACCAGCCTCAGCATATGATGAAAAGGCTCTTGATTTAGCACCACTACTATTATATTTAAAATCGTTCCCGTAAATTAGAGTATTCCATTGAAAATCAAGAGGGATTCCAGATTCTGAAAAATCAAAAAGTACAGATAAATCCATTACATGTGGTGAATTTTCATCGTATTTAAAATAGCCATTTCTAAGACCACCACTTTTTTTAGTAGCATTGTAATAATAATCGCTCAACATTAATTTTATAACTTTCGTTGCTTGATAGGATACATACCAATCCACTTCATTATATGATTTATCATCACTAGAAACATTTGTAGTTCCCCAAACTCCAAATGTTAGTTTGTCGGTAAAAGCGTAGGAAGCATAAGGTTGAAAAGCCACTTTGCTTATCGAATTAAGAGCAATCCCTCTCCATAAATAGGGTGCTACTACATCCACACCGGCCGCAAATTTACTTGCTGGAGCTTCGGGTTCTGTTGTAGCTGCTGGTGTTTCTTTTGTTTCTTGGGCAAATAACGAGCTGGTCGTTAGCATTACTGCTAAAATTAGTACTGTTTTTTTCATGTTTAATTTGATTTAGTTAATTATTTAATTGGTTATTAATTGGTTATTTTTATTCTATTATTACTGATTTCATATTCATAAATTCTTTAATGCCTATTTCAGATAATTCTCTTCCATAGCCCGATTTTTTTATGCCACCAAAAGGGATTCTTGAATCCGATCGCACTAACGAATTTACAAAAACATTTCCAGCTTCAATACTTCTCGCTAATTGATACGCTTTTTCCCTGTCTTCTGTCCATATTGCCGAAGCTAAACCATAGCGGTGATTATTAGCTATCGCAATGGCATCTTTTTCATTTTTTGCTCTGATAATGGTTGCCAATGGCCCAAAAGTTTCCTCTTGAAAAGCAATATTGTTTGCATCTACAAAATCAATTAAAGTAGGTTTGAAATTACAGTTTTCTCGTTCTCCACCAACAATAATTTTCGCGCCTTGTTTCAAAGAATGCTCTAATTGATAGCTCAACTTTTCCGCTAAATCCAAACGTGCTAAAGGCCCCATATTTATGTTTTTATGCAATGGATTTCCTTGTTGCAATGCGTTTATTTTATGAGCAAACAATCCTGCAAATTCATCTGCTATTTTTTCAGTGACAATAAAACGCTTGGCACAAATACAAGCTTGACCCGCATTTAACATTCTAGATTGTGTAGCTACTGTTGTTGCTTTTTCGATGTTAGCATCATCCAAAACAATAAAAGCATCCGACCCTCCTAATTCTAATACTGATTTTTTAATATGTTTCCCTGCCAATGCCGCTACCGAAGAGCCTGCCATCTCGCTTCCTGTTAGGGTAATTCCACACACAATATTTGATGCAATTACACTTTCCACTTGAGCAATATCAATGGCTATTTGTTGAAAAACGCCTTCTGGAAAACCTGCTTCTAAAAATGCGTTTTCGATAGCTTTGGCACAGCCAATTACATTTGGTGCATGTTTTAAAAGGGTTACATTTCCAGCCATGATAGCAGGAGCCGCATAACGCAAAACTTGCCAAAAAGGATAATTCCAGGGCATAATAGCGAAGACGGCACCCATGGGATCATATACCGACATGCTTTTGAACGGCGTGTCATAATGCGCATCATGTAACATTCGTTCTGCATTTTCAGCATAAAAATCACAGTTGCCTGCCGCTTTTTCAACTTCGGCTATCGATTCGGCTATTATTTTCCCCATTTCGTTGGTAATGAGTAATCCCAATTCATTTTTAGTTGCTCTCAATATATTGGCAACTTTTTGCATTTTATCCGCTCTTTCCTGAAAAGAAGTAGAGCGCCACTTTTTGAAAGCACTTTCTGCTAATTCCAATTTTTGATTCAATTGGGAATTAGTCAAAACTTCGTGCTCAGCGATGACTTCTTGAGAATAAGGGTTTATAGATTTAAATATCATTATTACCTACTAATTTTAATGATTTTCCTTTAATTTCGTATTTGGATCCAATGGCCAAAACATTAATACCGAACAATTTCCACTTCTTGGATCATCCAAATAATCAAATAAAGGTTCAACAAGGATAAACCCACATTTGGTTTGAGCGGTTACTGTTGGATCGATTATGTCACCTTTAATTAATTTATCACAGTATTCTGCAATGGTCATTTCATTTCTTACTTTATCATACCCAATAGGCATTCCCGCTGTCATTTGCCCTTTCTTCCCTAATTTTATTGCCACTTCTTGACGGGCATTGTAGATTTCTCTACCAATGCCTTTTCCTTGATAGTCGGGATGAACAGAAACATCTAATCCGTAAAGCCATTCTGCTTTTGGATCGTGTGTTCCCAACCATAAATTATCCGAGATTTCCAAAAAAGTATGATGCCCTTTATGATAATTTTGAAGTAGCGTAGTGGTAGAAGCTATCACTTTATCGCCATCAAGAACGACCATCTGACCTTCTGGAAAAATCTCCATATGTCTTTTGTATTGGGCTTCTGTCATTAATTCTTCAACAGACAATGTTGGAAAAACAATGGTTTGCAATTCTGCTTGTTGTTTTGCAAATTCTGGCGTTGCCGTTTGCAAAATGTATTTACCTAAAATTGTTTTTTTCATTTTTTAACTTTATAACTTTGTCTCTTAAGACATATTCCCGTAACTGATTAATTTTAATTCCAAATATTCTTTTAATCCTTCTGCTCCCGATTCGTGGCCGATGCCACTACTTTTCCACCCTGAAAAAGGTAATTCAGTACCTTGAGGTGCCCATTCGTTTATTCCTACCATCCCAAATTCTAGATTTTCGGCATAGAAATTTGCTGTTTTGATATGATTGGTGAAAGCATAGGATGCCAAACCATATTCGGTATCATTGGCCCATTTAATAGCTTCTTCTTTGGTATCAAAAGGAATTACAATCATTAGCGGCCCAAACATTTCTGTTTTGATAAAAGATTGGCTTTGTCGGGCTTCGATTAATGCTGGATGAACGAAAAAACCTTTTTCGCTAGCTTCACCACCTATGTGAATTTTTGCTCCTTCGCTTTTGGCTTTTTCCAACATTGCAAGGGAATGCTTTTGTTGTGTTTTATTAATGAGTGGTCCAAGAAAATCGGTATCTCCACCATTAATTCCAATTTTTAATTTGGTAATTTCTTCTTTTACAATGGAAACAAATTGATTGAAAATCTTTGAATGCACATAAAAGCGTTGTGGCGAAACACAAACTTGTCCACAGTTTCTCATTTTGGCAGTTAAAGCTTGCTTGGCAATACTTTCTACATCAACATCACTATCTATAATTACTGGAGCATTTCCTCCCAATTCAAGCGATAATTTGGTAGATGTTTTTGAAGCGCCATCCATCAGTATTTTTCCAACTCGTGTACTTCCTGTAAAACTTATTTTCTTTAATAATGGATTCTCAATCATTTCAGTTCCTGTAGCAATAGGTTCCGTATTGATTAAGTTAAAAACTCCTTTTGGAATTCCGGCTTCATGCAAGGATTTTGCTAAATTAAAACTAGACAAAGGAGTGAATTCAGAGCCACGCATCACTACGGTACAACCTGCAGCCAATGCTGCTCCAACCGCTCTTGCTGGATTATAGGCTGGAAAATTCCAAGCCGTAATGACACCAACAACACCAACGGGTTGGTAAATTACCATCGATCTTTTGTCGGCTCTATTGGTAGGAACTACTCTCCCGTAATTGCGTTTTCCTTCCTCGGCAAACCATTCGAAAAGGTTAGCAGAAACCTGCCATTCTCCTCTTGCTTCAAGCATTGGTTTTCCGGTTTCTAATGCTGTTTCTTTGGCAAAAGCCTCTACATTCTCCCGAATATAATTGGCTGCTTTTTTTAGAAATTCCGCTCTAAAATAGGGAGTGGTTTTTTTCCAATCATTGAAAGATTTATCAGCTGCCTCTATTGCAGATTTGCAATCGGAAGCATTTCCAAAAGGAACTTTATCTATTATTTCTTCAGTGGAAGGGCTTTGCAAATCCCAAGTTCCACCATCGATGGCATCACACCAAACACCATTTATATATTGTTTTCTCATGATAAAACTTCTTTTATAGTTTCTTCTAAAATCGCTAAGCCTTTATCTAAAATTGCCTCTTCAATAAAAAGTGGGCTTAATATTCGAATACAATTTCCATAGGTTCCCGAAGTGATGATAATTAATCCTTTCTCTAAGCATTTATCTACAATTGCTTTTGTGGTAACACCATCGGGAATTCCTGTTGTTGGATTGGTAAATTCAATCGCTAACATGGCTCCCAAACCCCTAACATCGGTAATAGTTTTTGGATAGGTAGCTTGCCATTGTTTAAATTTTTCTAAAACTTTTTGACCTACTTTTTCTCCAGCAGCATTGATGTTGTTTTTTTGCATGTAATTGATGCTTGCCAAAGAAGCCACACAACTCAAGGGTCCACCCAAATAAGTTCCACCAATAAGCCCTGGTTTGATGGCATCCATTATTTCTTGTTTACCAATAACGGCTCCAATAGGCATACCGCCACCCATTGATTTTGCCCATGTAGATAAATCGGGAGTGACACCGTAATGTTCGAACGCTGCCCATTTACCTGTACGTCCAAAACCGGATTGTACTTCATCAAAAATTAAAAAGATGTTATTATCGGTGCAAAACTTTCTTAAATACTGTACATATTTTTTGGAAGCAACTGTAAAGCCGCCTTCGCCTTGAACCAATTCTAAAATAATAGCAGCAGTTTGTGTTATTGAAACGGTTGACGAAAAAGTTTTATGCAACTTCATTATCATCAAATCATCAAATTCTTCTTCGGTCATTCTAGTACTCATACTAGGTTTGTAATAGGGGTATTCCAAACGATAGACTTCAGGTGCATAAGGTCCAGCGCCTTCTTTGTATTTTACATTCGAGGTTAATGTCATTGCCATCATGGTGCGTCCATGAAACGAGCCATCATAACATATTATTCCGGATTTCCCTGTTACGGCACGCGCAATTTTAATAGCATTTTCTACCGATTCTGCTCCAGATAATGTAAGCATGGCTTTTGTTGCTTCTCCGTGTGGCAATATTTCACACAGTTTTTCTGTTAAGTCTAAATATTGTTCATAGACAGAAACATTAAATGAAGCGTGAATAAATTTATCAGCCTGTTTCTTGATGGCCTCTATAATTTCAGGAACTCCATGACCTACATTATTCACGCCAATTCCGCCGGCAAAATCGATTAATGATCTTCCATCGGCATCAATGATTATAGCGCCTTTTGCAGATTGTATGCTTGAAGGATTGAAAATTCCAAGCGCGTTTGGTACACTTTTTTTTCTTCTTTCGTATAGGTTGTCTGTATTGTTCATTTTATTTACTTGATAATTTTGCTAATTCTAAATCGGGTTGTGAAAATTTATATATTTTCATGTACATATTGGTTTTGGTATCAAAAATACCATCCAATACATGGATTTTATCGCTTAACAATTCATTGAGATGTTCCATATCCCGACACATTACATTGGCTTCAATATCAAAATCTCCCGAGACTAAAGCTAAAAAACTTATCTCGGGTAATTTTGTTAATTCCTCAAAAATGGAATTCATAAAAGACTTTGGTTTCACCGAAATCAAAACACTAGCATAGGCATTGAATCCTATTTTATTTGGATCAATTCGACCAATAATTTTTAAAGTTCCATCTTCTATCAAATTAATATATCGATGACGAATAGTGCTTACCGCCACATTTATTTCTTTAGAAATTTCGGTAAACGACATTCTGCCATCTTTTTGAAGCAGTTTTAATATTTGATAATCTAATTCATCGTCGAGTGCACTCATTCTTGTTTCTTATATTTTAATTCTCCGTTTATCCAAGTTTCTATGGTTTCAATTATAGAAACATCATTCATTTCATATGGGTTTCTATTGATAACAATAAAATCGGCATATTTTCCAATTGATAAACTGCCTTTTGTGTTTTCTAAATTATCTGCTTTTGCACTTCCCATTGTATAGGCATGGAGGGCTTGTTGTAAAGTTATTTTTTGATTTTTACCAATTACAAACCCATCAGCTGCTTTTCGGGTGATTGCGGTTTCAATATTTACCCATGGGTTTATTTCTTTTACGACAGGTCCATCGGTAGATAGTGCCAAATTAATTCCATTGTCTAAAATAGTTTTGCAAGGATAAACTACCTCTAATAATTCATCTGTTAAGGTGTTTTTAAAATTATTTGCCAATTCATAAATGAAAATAGGTTGCATGGCAGCCGTCATATTCATATTTTGGAAATCTTTACTATTCTCATCCGATAAAAATCCAACGTGCTCTATTCGGTGTTTTAAAGTATTGTTTAATTTGAATAATTCTCTATATACTTGCAACGTCAAATCGACTGCTTGATGACCAATGGCGTGTGTTGCTATCGAAAATCCTTTTTCAACAGCTTCTTTAGCAGTAGCATAAAATTTATCCTGTTCCAACCGTAAAACACCTTTGTATCCATCGGTATTTTTATAGGGAACATTTATTGCTGCAGTTGCCGAACTTAATCCTCCATCCGAAAAGAATTTCACAGTTTTTATTTGCAAAAATTCCGATTCATATTGCTCCGGCAAAACTTGAATTTCGTCACTTCCGTCCGGAATACGAAGGGGAAAAACATTCATTCTAACTTTTAATAATCCTTCCTGATCTAATTTAATATAAGCAGCAAGTAAATCTTCATTAGCTGCTGGATCTGTGGCACTTGTAATCCCAAGACTTAGTAAATACTTGTGTGCTTCGAGTAGCATGGTTTTGTATTCTTCGAATGTAAATTCGGGAATGTTATTCATGATTAATCCTAAGGCTCTTTCGATAAAAATCCCTTGCAAACTTCCATCTATATTCTTCCGAATTTCACCCCCAAAAGGCACTGCTGTGTTTTCATTTACATTGGATACTGCTAACGCTTTTGAATTGGCAATACCAATGTGAGCACAAGTTCTTATTACAAAAACAGGTCTATCGGAAATTACTTCATCTAAATCTTCTTTGGTTGGCAATCGTTTTTCTTCTAGCACCATTTCATTGATTCCACGAGCCAATATCCATTGTGAATTTGGGTTATTTACTGCAAACTCTTTTAATAAGCTTTTGAATGCTACGATAGACTTTACACCTCTAACATCTAACATATATGTTCTAAGATGTCCAATTTTCCATACGTGAATATGCGCATCGTTCAATCCTGGAAGCATTGTTTGCCCATGAAAATTGGTTTCATTAGAAAAAGCAGCAAATTGCTTTCGCATTTCTGATTCAGTTCCAACGGCTTCAATTATGCCCGAATTATTAATTACCAAGGCATCTGCTTTTGGAAGAGCATTGTCCATGGTAATGATGTTGGCGTTATAGAAAAGTCTTACTGTCATTATAGTCTTAGAGTTGGATGTCAAATATCAAAAGGCACTATGTTGCATTACTCTTTATGACTTTCGACATTACAGCTTCTGTTCCTTTTATTTATTTTCTTTCGTTAATTACCTCTTGAATGGCATTTTCAATTACGTCCATTCCTTCGTTCAATTGTTCGTCAGTGATTACTATAGGAGGTAGGAAGCGAATACAGTTAGTGTATAAACCTGCTCTAATTAATATTAATCCATTTGAAACAGCCTTTTTGATGACGGCCATTGCAAAATCCATATCAGGTTCTTTGGTTTTTCTGTCTTTAACAAATTCAACGACTAACATGGCGCCAAGCCCCCTAATATCTCCAATTACAGGAAACTTTTCTTTCATAGTGGTTAATCGACTTACAATAATATTTCCAACATGAGTTGCTCTATTTAAGAACTCGGGTGTATTAATTGCTTTTACAGTTTCGTGAGCAGCAACAACTGCAATTGGGCTTCCAGAATAGGTTCCTCCAATGCCTCCTAAATGGGGCGCATCCATGATTTCTGCTTTACCTGTAATGGCACTAATTGGTAATCCAGAACCTATAGATTTTGCCATAGTTACAATATCTGGAATGACACCACTGTGCTCTATAGAAAGGAATTTCCCTGTTCTTCCTGCACCAGCCTGTACTTCATCGGCAATAAACACGATGCCGTGTTCATCACATACTTTTCTTATTTTTTCTAGAAAACGTTTTGGTACAGGAATAAATCCGCCTTCCCCTTGAACGGGCTCTATAATAATAGCAGCAACGGCAGAAGGATCCACATGAGATATCAGATTTTGATCAAATCTTTCGATGCAATAATCTATATATTCCTCTTCGGTCATGCTATCTGGTTTTCTATACACATTTGGTGAATGAAAACGATAAATATCTTGCGCATAGCTACCAAATCCTTTTTTAAACAAACCATATTTGCTGGTAAGACTTAGTGTAAGCATGGTACGACCATGATAAGCCCCTTCAAAGCAAATGATAGCAGGTCTTTTTGTATAATATCTAGCTATAGCTACTGCATTTTCAACCGCTTCCGAACCTGAGTTGGCCAATAACGTTTTCTTTGGGTAGTTACCGGGTGTAATTTTATTTAGTAATTCGGCAAATTCCAAATAAGGTTCAAAAGTGGTAACTAAAGCACCTGTATGAAGGTATTTATCCAATTGCGCTTTGATAGCATCCACAACCACTTTTGGTCTGTGACCAAGATTTACCATTCCAATTCCTCCAGCAAAATCTATTAATTGATTGCCATCCACATCCCATACCAAAGCACCTTCGGCTTTTTCAACAACTACTTCGGTAGATTTTCCAAGACCTGCAGGTAATGCAGCTGCTCTTCTAGCTAACATTTCTTTGCTTTTTGGACCAGGAATTTCTGTTACTTTTTTAATTTGAGTACGCATTATTGGTTGCATTTTCTTTGAATTTAATTTTTATACTACTTATTTAAATTTTATAATTTTCATCTACTGGGAGATACATCAGCATACTTCCATATCCTGCTTCAGGATCATTAATATAATTGTACATGGGCCTTACCCAACGGAAACCAGCCTTTCTTTGAGGTGTAATTGTTGGATCCATGAGTTTATTAATTTGTAGGGCATGACAGTATTCTTCTATGGTCATGGTGTCTTTAAACCTGCCATAGCCAATTGTCATTCCAGCAATTATTTGTCCTTTTAAAGCCAATTGTGCACATATTTCTGTTCTTGCTTTGTACAATTCGGTGGAAAGCCCCAAACCCCTGCATTCCGGCAAAACGCCCATGTCAATACCGTACATCCATTCGCCATCCGGAATTTGAACTTTGGTAATCCATAAATTGTCTGTCTCTTCTAAAAAAGTAGTATCGTGTTCCGGAAAGTTGCTTCTAAAAGAACTTGCGGAGGCTATAATTACACCCTCTTTTTCAACAACAAGTTGCCCCTCAGGGAAGACTTTTAAATGGTTTGCAAAATGATTTCTATCTAATATCTCCGATGAATGGAGCGTTGGATAGCATTGTTTCTGAACATATTCCATTTGAATAACATCTTCAAGCTTCGCATTTCTTAAAACAAACTCATTGTACAAAATGTCTTTATGAATCATACTTTTTTTTTAAAGAATAAAACCCGCAAATAAATATAAGATAGAGGATACCACAAATATTATCAATTGATAAGGGAATTGTGAGATTCCATGTCCCATCATATCTACTTTACAAGACTGTGCTGTAAGCACTCTATTATCAGAGAAGAAGCAAGCTGCTGCTCCCCATACAGTTCCTGATGCTAAAGCTCCTTGAGTAAGCCAAAAATCAGCACCAATAGTGGTTGATAATATTGCAGTTGTTGGAACTAGAATGGCATAAATACCCCAATTTGAACCTGTAGCCCAACAAATCCATGCTACCATAGCAAAAACAATGAAAGGTAATGTAACACTGTTTAACCAACTGATGCCTTGTAGATGTGACGCTACAAAATCATTAAACCCTAATGCATTTTGAACATCTTTTAGTAAATAAGTGAATCCCAACACGGCTAGTACAAAAGTTATTGTTTCCAAACCTTTTACAAAATTGTTTGATATTTTATGGAAATCAATTATTTTAAAGGTTAAGAAATACAAATAAGTAAATACACAAGCTGTTGCTACTCCACGTAATGCATCAATATTGCCAAAAATATAATTTATATCAAACTCAAAACTACTTCCCCAATAGTTAAAATCCCAAGGATAAGGAAAAACAGTGCACCAAATTAATATCAATAAAGGCATTAAAAAGTAAAGAATCTTACCTTCTTTTTTAGCTTTTTTGTTTGGTTTTTCTTTTTTATCTTCAATCACTACCGCAGCTTCGGCGTCTTTTATTCCTTTAAAATCAGGTATAAATTCATAAACTACTAAAGCTCCAAATAGCAATGAAATCCAAGCCGAAAAATTATAAGGGATGGTATGTAGGAATGCTTCTATAGGACTTGTTATTGCATGGCCAGCACTATCTAAAACCCCTCCTTCAATTGCCGTTAATTGAGAGCCATAAAATATAGTCCATGTAGAAATTGGAAATATAATGGTAAGCGGCACGCAAACGAAGGTTAAAACCAAAGCTAATTTATCTCTAGAAACCCCAAATTTATCAGTAATTGGTCGCATTGTATTTCCAACAGATAATGCACTAAAATAATCATCCAAGAAAAAGAAAAAACTCACCCAGTAGGTCATCAATAACGATTGTTTTTTAGTTTTCACATGATTTTCCGAATATTTCCCAACGGCTTTAATTCCACCAGAAGCAACTACCATCTGTACGAATGCACCATATAAAATACAAACTAAAATTACCCAAATCAACCCTTGATCATGAGCATCTCGTGAAATGGAGGAATACAAACCATCAAACATGTTCAATGGAAAAATCATTCCTTTTCCTTCAGGAAAAAACTCTGCAGACCCACCATGTGATGCCAATAAAAGAAATCCTAAGGCACAACCAATAATTAAAGGCTCTAATGCCTTTCTTGTCATTATTGCTATTCCTAAAACAGTGAAGGCAGGGACTAAGGCATGCCAGTTGATAAAGTAACATAAGCCTGCCAAAAATAATAGGGCGACTCCGATAATTGTTGAGATTGATTTCATACGTTTTGGTTAATTGGTTGGTTAATTGGTTCGTTTAAAAAATTTATTTTCTATTTCATTAATCACATTTTACACTAAATATAGTACTTTTATGACTAACCCAATCTTTAACCTTTGTATCAAAGAATTGGTTCGTGGTCTCGATTGAAACATTGTCAAAGTTTGGAATTTCAAATGTTATTGAAGAAAA
>CAIMMM010000036.1 GCA_903842575.1 uncultured Bacteroidota bacterium
AAGCGACTGGCGTAGCAATCCTTTCGCGTGGTTTATATTTTAAAATACTGATAAACACAAGCACCTTCTAACAAACCTCTTTCTCCAGCATAATCAGGAGCACTACTGTATTTATAATCTTCTGGTTTAAATACTATTCCTTCTTCAACTGGATTATTGTGAATGCAATCCATTTTCTGCTCATGTATCCTTTTATTTAAAGTTAACAAAGAGTATCTTCTTAACAATTCACACGCGAAAGATTCGCGCGGGAGCGGGGGGTTCGTTGCTTTTTCATCCTGATATTTTTCGCATTAAAGTTTCAATAGGTCCATTTCTAAATTTCTTACTCCAAAAATGACTAAATAAAATACTCATTATGAAAAATGCCACAGCATAAATAAAAATATAAACTGGTTCCGTTGGTATATCTTTTGTCAAAAGTCCTGTATATTTTTTGTTTGTCAGTTTAGAAAAAACAATCATTCCAATTGTTAAGTGAATTACATAATGTGATAAAGTCATTTTTCCTGTTTTTGCTAACAAACCAATGAGTTTGTTCGTTGAAAATTTGTCGCCAATAAACATACAGATTGAAATAGCCATTAATGCAAATCCTGTCGTAATCATAATATAAGGAACATATGCTGGAAAATAGTCACTCATAACATAATCCCAATATTTCCATAGGGGTTCATTATTCTTTACAATAAATCTCAATCCTTCAAAAACTAAAAAAAGAATAAGTCCAACTATGAATGTGTTTTTTATTGTTGCTTTGCTTTTCCAATTTTGTCTACCAAGCCACATTCCTAACATAAAGTAACATAGCCACGGAAAAATTGAGTTCCAACCATTGTAAAACGTATTTCTCAAAAATCCAATTGGTGTCCAAAAGTCAGCATATTTAAAAGTTGTGAAGTCCCAACTTGTTTTTATAGGAATTATGAAAAGTAATAAATGAAAAATTATTATAGCTAATAAAGCTGTCCACAAGTAGTAACGTTTCGGAACAAAAAGTATAAATGCTGCAATATGCATATAGCCACCATAAAAGTGTAAAATGTCTCCTGGCCACCAATTGTAAAGTAATAGTCCAATTGCAAAAAGAAACCAAGAACGCTTTAAAATTATAGACTTTAAATTTTTCTTTTCTTCAATAGTGTATTCAAGTCTGTTTGTCATTAAGGAAACGCCCATTCCTGCAAGAATGATAAAAATAGAAGTTGAATTTCCTACAAAAAGGTTTAGAAATGTGCCAAGTGGTCTTTTGTCTTGAAAGTCGCCAAAGCAAAAAACAAAATTCACTATAAACATTCCGAAAATTGCATATGCTCTTGCTAAGTCAAATCCTATAATTCTATTATTCATTTAGTTTGTTAGTTCGTTGTTGTTCGGTGTCGCTCTGCAATGACCGCTAACGTCCCGCTGCTTTGAGATGGGCGGGATTTTTACCACTAGTGTTGATGCGGAGAACAAAACTTTCGGCTACCACTAAACTGTCTGCGGAGCACGAAACCCCGCCTATTGCAAATGTGCTGTTATGTGTTCGGCATTTCATTCTGTCAATTATGTTGTTGGTCGTGACAAGATTTACAAACCGAAACAAGCCATTCAATCGGTTCTTTTCCTATATTGTACTTTGCGTATTTCTTATGATGTACCTGTGTCGCCCGTCCGCCACAAAACACGCAATGCCAATTATCTCTTTTCAATACAATATATCGTTTCCGACTCCAAGCATCCGATTTTAGATATTCATTGCGGTAATAGTCACGCCTTTTTTTGCGTTTGTGTTCAAAAGCAAACTGTTTAACAACAAATATAATTATTCCTAAAAGTATTAAGAGCAATGCCTGCATATTTTCCTCTTTAATTTTTGCAATTACTCAATAACAACGGCTGGAACAGTTTTTTCAAAGTTGTCTTTTTTAGTAGTATATTGATATGTTCCAATTTGTCTTGCACATTTGTTAGTTGGGATTTTAATTTTTTGTTCGTCATAGTAAGTCTTACTATCATAATTCACAAGCAAAACTACCATTCCGTCAAGTAAGTCGCCAGTTCTTGCTAATGCCATATTTGGTTCAAGAACTTGAAAAATTTCTATTTCTTCTTTAGTTGTTATGCATTCTCCCTTTTCAGGAAATACTTTAAGTCCAAGCAAACCGTTGTCAATAGGTTTGTTCGATATTGCAATCAAATATCCTGCGAAAATTGTCGCCAATATTCCAGCGACAAAGCCTCCTATAAAAATTAAAAATTTCTTCATATTCGTTGTCTTGTTATATTTCTTGTTCGTGAGTAGTCGTCCTATGCTGACACATAACGTTTTGCAGCTACCCGAAGGGCGGGACTTTTACCACAAAACTTGATTTGAAAAACTAATGTTTGATTAACCAAAAAACTGTCTTTGGAACACGAACCCCCGCCTTTTGGGTAGGTGCTGTTAGGTGCTGGCGTTCTGTCTGTCGTTGCTCTGTTGTCCATTGTTTACTGCTGTCTTGGTGCGTTGGCTTGGTAGCTCTTTTGCATTTTTTAGCGTTGGCTTTAGCGTTGGCAAAAAATGCAAATGTGCTACCAAAAGCGTTGGCTAAAATCCATAAACAGTCTTTATTATTTTGTTTAATTCTTTTTCAAGTTCCTCGTTATAACTACCAGTAGTTTTAATGCTGTTTATTATTTCACTAACTGAGTTGTCAATAAATTTTAGGTGTTCGTCTGTTGGTTGAATAAATGGTATTTTTTTAATATAGTTGGCTGGATTGTTGGCAGATGGATTAATCGTCCTAATTAGTTTATTACAAGTCGGTGAATTGAAGAATGCCAGTAAGTATAAAGTTAAAGCTTTATCTTTAGGGAAAATGCCGACTATTGATTGGTCAAAGAGTTTGTTCTCAATTAGCGAAGCTGTAATACTTGATGAACTAATCATAGGAACACCAATTCCATATTTGAAATAATATACTGGATTTTGAAACCTTGACTTTTTGTCTTTTTTATAATGACTTACTGCTTCCTTACTCCAATTCATAAACCAACCTTCGGGTTTCAAAAACTTAACATTGCCACCTTTAACAATAGGTAAAAAATGTTTTTCGCCTTCTATTCCGTCCAATATATTAGGAATGTTTTCGTAGTCTCTATTTACTGACTTAGCATCTACTAAGTCATAGTTTTTTCCATTCTTTAAATCTGGACTATTGACTTGTAAGAATGTTTTATCGTCTCCTGAATAAAAGCCTGTAACACAGTTTGCAATATCACCTACTTTAATTTTTGAGCTATTTATTGCCAATACAATTTCAGAATTGTCTGAAATTAAAAATGCGTAGTCTGGATTAGATAAAATTTCTTTTTGAGTGAAAGTGAAAACTTTCAGTTCACTCTCGTTTATGTTTGCTAATTGTTCAACAGTCTTAAATGAATTGAGAACTTTAAATTCGTTATTCAAACTGTCATTAAGATTGTTTGTCTTTTGAAGTGTAATAATTGAAAGGTTTGCATAACCAAAATTAACTCCTGGAAAAAATGATGAAGGGAACAAAGCAAGTTCTAATATTTTTGTCTTAGTAAGAATATGCTTTCTTATTGCCTTGTGCATATGAAGGTTCAAGAAAGTATCAGGAATTATAAAACTTAAAATTCCACCATCTTTTAAAAGTTCTATGCAACGGTATAAAAATAAAGCATAGGTTTCCTTTGCGTAAAGGTCAGAGTATATTTTTTTTAATGCAGCTCTTTTATCCAATTCCTGCCAAGCACCGTATGGAGGATTGGCAATTATTTTATCATAAACTCCACCAAAACCAGAGTTGAATATTAAATCGTTGTCAAGTAAAGTGTCACATTGTCTAATTTTTATTGTAGGGTAAGATGAAAATTTACTTATCAAAGTTTTAAAAGCATTGTCGTTCAATTCGCAAACATCAATGTCTGCAAACTCATTTTCAGCAACAATTGCCTCAATGAAAACACCATCACCACCGCAGGGTTCAAAAATCTTATCCGTTTTTTTAAGATTTAGTTTACCAACCATATAATCAACTATTGGTGTTGATTTGGTGTAAAATGCTTGATATTTCCTTGCTTCTGCTATCATTACCATAATAAATATTGTAAGAGATTTTGTTCTTGAAAATGAGTAATTGTTTCAGGTTTGAAATCATTTGCCCAATCCATATTTGTATCAATCCAACTTTTTAAGTCGTATCCAGAATATTCTCTGATTTTTACGTATGCTTCACTGCCACAATATGCTTCCCAAATCCCCGAATTTTTTAGAGTATTGAAATAGCTGTTATTTTCTTCGGCTCTAACAAATAATAAACATTTATAACTTTCAGAAAGATTTTTGTAAATACTTGCAACAAGTAAAAGTCGGTTTGTATTTCCTTTTTCGTTAGAACCAAACCCACTTTTAAAATCCACAACATATTTTTGTCCTTGTGAAACAAAATGTAAATCAAGTTCTAATTGAATTTCTCCAGATGTTACTAAGCTCCAAACTTTTTCGTAATACTTTTTAAGTTCTTCCTTTTCTTCTGGAGAAATATTAAGGTTGTTGATGTAATCAACAATCTCATCGGTGAGTTTTTTCTTAACTTCTGAAAATAGTGGTGGTATGAAAAGTGAAACGTCATTAACTGGATAATAAAAGCAAAGTTTACAGAATGGGTCCCAAAGTTCGCCTACTCTTCTTGAGAAGTCCATATACTCGTAAGGTCTAACTGAATTTCTACTTTCAATCATTATCACAATATTGCAGTAAGTAATCATTAGTAAACATTCCAATTTTTCTTGGTGTGTCCAGTTTTCCTTTTCTGCTTGCTGAAGAATAGTCGTAATTAGCTTACTTTTGGTTTCGTTCAAACATTCATTAATTGCTCTTGCTCTTTTGTCAGATTGGGTCTCGGCAAATTTTTGTTTTATATCGGTAAGAAACTCACTTGCTCTATCTCTAAAATATGCAAGTAGTTCTGTTTTATTATCCTTTAATGTTTTGTCTATGTTCATTATGCTTGTTGTTGCTTGTGATATTTAATTTTTTGTTCTGCCACTTTAAGGATTTCAATTCCATCTTCTTCATCAAGAAGTTGATAGGTGATTTTGTCGCTTAGATAGCGAACTTTTAAATCTGCTTTATCAATTGCAAAAATTTCAGATAGCTTTTCAATGATTTGTTCGCTTGCATTTCTTTCATTTTTTTCAATCTTACTAAGTGTTGAAGTGTCAATGTCAAGTTCAGCAGCTATTTTCCGTAATGGTAAATTACGGTCTTCTCTTAATTGGCGTATGTATTCACCGAAAGAAGTATTGTTTTTCTTGGACATCATTTGCTTTGACAATTATTGTCCAAAATTACTTGTAAAAGTTTAAAGTGCAAATTTTGTCGCTTATAATTATTAACATTTTTGTCAACCGTGGAATTGTCGGGTGGTGGGTGGGCTTTGGGTGTGGTTGGGTAAAATTAAATGTGCTGCAAAAGCGTTGGCTTGTGTGTTGGCTTGCAGCTCTTTTAATTTTACGAAGCGTTGGCATTTTGTTCACTGTTTTTCTGTCGGTTTATGTTGGGTTGTCGGTCGTCCTACGCTTGCACCTAACTTGTATATACTCGCTACAAAGTAGCGACAATCCACCCAAAAAAGGGTGCGTATGCGCTACTTTATAGCGTATTGCATTTCAAATATACAATAAATACTACAAGTCATCAAATGGACTTTTTATTTGTTGAAAACTTTTCGTACTTGCATGAATCTAGATTTCTGTAGTTTTACTGCTGCTATGCCCTAAAAGTCCTTGTATATACATCAAATAGGTGCCACACTCTAGCAAATGGATTACATAACTATAGCGCAAACAGTGCAATGAAACTGGTTTTGGAACACGAAACCCTGCCTTTTGGGTAGCTGCTGCTATGGGATGGGCTTACTGTCACTTTATCTTGTTTTTGTCTTGGATTTTATAATCATCTATTGCCGCACTATATAGCTCACAAAGCAACGTTCATTTGCTAGATAAAGGAAGCTAAGAACCAAAAACCAATATTTTAACTAAAGAGATTATAGCCAATATAGTTTCTTCCCATGCGCCTGCTAATGCGAAAAGGGCTGTACAAATCGTTATTACCATCCCTTTATCATAAAAGAGTTACTGTTATACCGTGTACTATCAGCTTGAATGTGGTCTAAATGCTTTTCCTTTATTGCCATTTTATTTTAAAAGTTGCTTGTTTTATGTTCATTCATTTGTTTCAATAGGTATGTTATTTTATTTACAAATACCATTAAATCGTTTTTATGCGTTACAAAATAATACCTATTATCCAAAAAAAAGGTCTTTTTGTCCGATAAACGGCACTCTTTATAAAAAACCAAATATATACATTAATGGAATACAAAACATAAAAATAGCTTTTATTTTGTAACTATTTTCTACTAGTAAAACGAGTAATTTACCTCCTTGCTCCCACCTTTGTTCGCCCTTTGTTCGGTAAAAGTACCCTTTTACCGAAGCGCTACCGAACAACCCCCGAACATGACCCGAACAAACCCCAAAAAATTATCGACCAATCGGACATCTTCGGACATTACCGGACATCTTCGGACACCCCCATTGTTTTAAAAAAAAGCCGTTGTACTTTCGGGTAGTGGTAACCGCATCATCCCATGTGGCACAAGAAAAAATGTTTAATTAAAAATGTAAAAATTATGGGAACGTACAACAAAGGAATTTTAGGCCCCTTTTCGGGGAAAGTAGGAACGGTAGTAGGTGCCAACTGGCGCGGTACAGAAGTATTGCGCTCGTTGCCTCGCAAATCAGGACGCACACCCACCGAAACCCAATTGCTGCAACGGTTGCTGTTTAGCACCGTGAGCGAGTTTTTAACCCCCATAGGCGCGGTCATCTCTCGCTACTATGGCAACAACAACGGTAGTAAAACCCGCATGAACCAAGCCATGTCCTATCACATGAAGGATGCAATGGTGTACAATGATCCCAACTTTGATATTTTGTACAACAAGGTACAAATTAGCAAAGGGGATTTACTAGGAGTACAAAATCCAACGGTTACCGCTATTGGTACCAATCAGGTAAAGTATATCTGGGAGGATAACTCCGGGCAAGGCAGCGCAAAACCTACCGATGTTTTGGTGGTGGTGATTTATGAGCCCATCTCGGGACAATTTTACTATCTGCTTAGTGCCGCTACACGGCTAGACATCCTAGCTACCATTACCCTACCCGCTTTTTTTACCGGCTTGGAAGTGCAAAACTGGATTACGTTTGTAGCTGCCGATGAGAAAAG
>CAIMMM010000037.1 GCA_903842575.1 uncultured Bacteroidota bacterium
CGAGTTATGTTTCTTTTCATTGCTATTTTTATTGATAACGGCTCTCAAGCATAATTCAATCCGTTCATCAATGCGTAACTTTTATTAACTTAATGGCATTGTATCAGTAAACGAGGGGATACTTATTTGCGAACGCTGTTGATTCATGGAGCGAGGTCGGTACTAAGAGTTTCAGAGAAAAAAACAGATTCTTTGAATTATTGGCTACAAAATTTATGCAGCAGACGGAATAAAAACATTGCCGCTGTTGCCTTGGCAAATAAGAATGCTCTCATTATTTGGGCAATTCTTACAAAGAAAACCAATTACCAAATGGACGGTGTGGCGGCTTAAAATTTTAGAACGCAACATCAAAGTAAGGAAACATCACTCACGATTGTTTAGCATAGACTACTGATGGAAAACAGGTCGAACCGACATTTGCAAAACCTTAACTGGACGGAGTACCTTGAGTACGGTCTACCGATTAGGAGCAAATGTGCGAATAGCCCATTATGGTTAGAGCAAAAGCTCACAAAAAACCGAATATACGTGTGCAAGTCGTACCTAAATTCAGATGTGAAATATGCTTGCAAAATGAGAGGAGTCCATATACGTTCAGTGTTTGCGTTGGCTAAAAAGCAAGAAAGAAGGCTTAATCTCCTAAACAAGTTTTTCACTTAAGGCTGAAGAAAAGCTCATTCTTTCTTGAGTGATGGTAGCTTGCCATCGTGTTTTAAGATACAAGGGTAGTACACCAAACTGTTAAAGTTCGGGATTATAAAAATGAATCAATCCGTTAATTTACGGTTGATTCAGACATAAATTAAATCCCGCTTATTTACAATTTGATGTAGTATTGCACGAACGCCGTTGAATTATGCAAAACCTTGATGTGATGTTTGAAGATAAAATTAAACGCAAAATTGGGTAATTTTAGTAACTAAAGAATTTGGTGTCATAGTCTAAATAAGTGGTCGGTAAAGTGTATAGTAATCAAACAAAGAGCAAGTATTTTTTGCTGTTTCAAATTATTTTTTTAGCGGTTTCATATTTTATCGCTGGAAAACTAGGCTCTTTTTTGCGTATTCCACCAGGTTATGCAACAGTTATTTTTCCTCCTTCTGGTATTGCATTAGCAGGAGTGTTGCTTTGCAAAAATCGTCATATTTGGATAGGCGTATTACTTGGTGCATTTTTTTTAAATGGTTCTCATACGGTTGTAGCAAATGACTTATCAGAAAATTTAAACTCGGCTTTTATCGCACTAATTATGAGCCTTGGTGCAACGTTACAAGCTATTTTCGGTGCATATTTATTAAAACGTTTTGCTGGATTTCCTAATTGGTTAGCCCAAGAAAAAGAAATACTACTATTTTTGTTGTATGGCGGTTTAGTTAGTGCATTAGTCAATTCTACTTTATCGGTTTCAACGCTAGTAATAACAGGCGCATTTGCTCAAGCAGATTTTTTGCACAACTGGATAACTTGGTGGGGCGGTGATGTTCTTGGAATCTTTATTTTTACCCCACTTATTTTGGTCTGCTTACAAGATAATATTGCTTGGGATGGAAGAAAAGATTCGATAGTTTTTCCAGTTATCACGGTATTTATGCTCACCATTATTGCTACATTTTATGAGGTTAAAACTAGCAATGAACGCATAATGATTGAATTTAAACAACACACAACAGAATTAAATTCTGTATTAGAAAAATCCATCAACTCGAATTTAAAAGTATTACATTTTCTTAAAAGTTTTTATTTAGCCTCTCAGTCGATTAGCGAAAATGAATTTAACCTCTTTGCAACACAATCACTAAATGAATTTGAAGGTAACGAGTTATTTGAATGGGCTGTGGTTATTAAAGAATCAGAACGTGCCGCATTCGAAGAAAATGCTAAAAAAGAAGGACATCAAAATTTCCAAATTACAGAATTAGATGAAAATAAAAAAATGGTACGTGCAGGAAGTCGTGCTGAATATGTTTCAATTCGTTTTATTGCGCCATTTCAAGAAAATAACATTATCTTAGGCTATAACATAGATTCTAATCCGTTAGAACGTGAAGCTATGATAATGGCAAAAAATACAGGAAAACTTGCTATCACTGCTCCAATGACGTTAATTCAAAAACAAAATGAACGTCATATTATTGCTTTTTTGCCTGTCTATCAAAAAGAAAAAAAAGAGGATATTTCAGGTTATTTGATGGCATTATTAAAAATTGACGATATTGTTATATCTGCATTACAAGTAATGATAGTTGATTTTGGAACAAAATTCGGAATAAAAAATGGGTTTTCTTTCCGGGTGATGATTCC
>CAIMMM010000038.1 GCA_903842575.1 uncultured Bacteroidota bacterium
GGATGTATCGGAACACCTCAAACAGTAAATATTACAGTAAATCCGACACCAACAATGACTAGTGTTAATACTCAAACAATTTGTAGTGGAAATGCGGTTAATATACCTTTAACCAGTTCTGTCGCTTCTGGATATTCTTGGATTGCTACAGCGAATGCAAATGTTACTGGTGAAAGCACTACTGCTCAAGTTACTGGTACTATTAATGATAATCTTGTGAATACAACTGCTGTTGTTCAAACTGTTATTTATACGGTTACGCCTACTTCTACAGTTGGAACTTGTACCGGAACGCCACAAACTGTTACCATTACAGTGAATCCTTCACCTATCATTACAATAGTTTCAAATCCTGCGAATGATACTATTTGTTCAGGTAGTTCAATTACCTTGACTGCCTCAGGAGGAACAAGCTATTTATGGAGTACAACAGCTACAACAAGTTCAATAACTGAAATCCCATTATCTAGTACCATTTACACGGTTTCCGTGGGACTTTCAGGATGTTCAAATACGGCATCTGTTTCGGTTACTGTAAACCCAACACCTGTAATTTCCGTAAGCCCAAATCCTGCTACATTGTGTTCTGGAGCTTCTACCAATTTAACTGCAACTGGTGCCAATACTTATTCTTGGTCACCTGCAGCTGGTTTAAGTGCAACCACTGGATCGGTAGTTTCGGCAAATCCTGGATCAAATTCCAGTTATACAGTTATTGGCACATCAAATGGATGCAGCGATACCACAATTGCTATTGTAAATGTGAACTCTGCAATCGTTGCTTTTGCTGGAAATGACACCACAATTTGTTCTGGTTCTGCTGTCAATTTGCTGGCAACAGGTGGAACAGGATATGTTTGGTCCCCAGCAACAGGATTGAGTTGTACAAATTGTCAAAATCCAATTGCAACACCAACAGTAACAACAACTTATTCGGTAGTTGTTTCAAGCGGTAGTTGTGCGCCAGCTACTGCAAATATTACAATTACTGTGGATCCAGCTCCTGTCATTACAATAAGCTCAGATACAATGATTTGCCTAGGTGACAGCACCACTTTGTCTGCCTCAGGAGGACTGAATTATATTTGGAGCCCAGCCACTGGATTAAGCTGCACCAATTGCCCGAACCCAAATGCAAGCCCAACAATTGCCACAACTTATTTTGTGACAGTTACAAATGCAACCGGTTGTTCATCAATCGATAGCGTAACTGTTGGAATTGCAACTTCAATTACTGCCAATGCAGGATTAGACACAGCAATTTGCAGTGGAAACTCTGTAAATCTTTTGGCAACAGGTGGTATTGTTTATAATTGGAGCCCTGCAAGTGGATTAAGTTGTACAAATTGCGCCAATCCTATTGCAAACCCAGTTACCACAACAATTTATACTGTAACTGTTTCTGGTGGATCATGCGGAAGTGCAACTGATGAAGTTGTGGTAACAGTTACACCTACTCCAAACGTCAGCATTATTGGTGATACCGTAATTTGTACTGGAACATCAGCCAATTTAACTGCAAGCGGTGGAACCACTTATTTATGGAGCGATGGAAACTCAACGGCTGCTATTAATGTTAGCCCAACAATTCCAACCACTTATACCGTTACCGCAACAAATTCAGGATGTAGCAGCACTGCTTCAATTAATGTCGACATTAACAACCCTCTATTTGCGAGTGCTGGAGCTGATGTCAATATTAATATTGGCGAAACAACTCAATTACAGGCAACAGGAGGTGTCAGTTATTCGTGGAGCCCACCAACAGCATTGAGTTGTGTAAACTGTTCTAATCCAGTTGCATCGCCTCTAACTACAACAACATACTATCTAACATCATGGAATTCATCAGGTTGTGCAAATTACGACACCTTAACGGTATTTGTGGATGCTGAATGTGGTGAAGTATTTGTTCCATCAGCATTTTCACCAAATGGAGATAATGAAAATGATGTTTTATTTGTTAGAGGAAACTGCATTTCGGAAATGGAATTTGTAGTCTACGACAGATGGGGAGAAAAAGTATACCAATCCTCTGATAAATCAAATAGTTGGGATGGTTATTATAAAGGATCACCAATGAATGCTCAAGTTTTTGTTTATTATCTAACTGCGACCTTGTACAATGGAGAAACAGTGAAGAAACAAGGTAATATTAGTTTAATTAAATAATTCGAAATCATGAAAAATATAAAAAGAATCATAACCATCGTTTTGCTATTATTAATAGGAAACTTTATCAAAGCCCAGGATATTCATTTTTCGCAGTTTTACAATTCTCCCTTGACTTTAAATCCAGCAAACACTGGTGTTTTTCCAGGGGGAATGCGATTTATTGCAAATTACAAAGACCAATGGGGAAAAGTGACCACACCATTTAAAACTTATGGATTTTCCTATGATGCTGGAATTTTCCGGCAAAAATGGACTAAAGGTTATTTGGGTGCTGGAATTTCCATATTCAACGATAAAGCTGGGGACTCAAAAATGGGACTTACTCAGGTTAATTTATCAATTTCGTGTTTGAGAAAATTAAACAAATCCAATACATTGACAGCTGGGATTCAAGGCGGTTTTGCGCAGAAAAGCGTCAGCACTTCATCATTAACCTGGGATAATCAGTACAATGGGCTTTATCATGATCCGAATACGCCAAATAATGAACAATCCGTTTCACCTTCATTCTTTTATCAGGATTATTCTGCTGGAATTTTGTGGAACTATTCAAAATCAGAAATATATACCACTGCAAATAATCATTTTCAATCAAATCTAGGTATCTCGTTATTGCATATTAATAAACCAAATCAAACATTTTTGAGCCAGTCGGACAGACTTTACCAAAAATTAGTAATTCATGGTGGACTTTCTGTTGGAATAAAAAACACCAATGCTTCAATTGTTCCTAGTTTCTTAACCGTTTTTCAAGGAAAGTCGAAAGAAATTTCTTTAGGAACCTTAATAAAATACAATTTGATAACTGGCTCACATTATACGGGTTATATAAAAAATGCTGCTGTATATTTCGGAGGACATTATCGCTGGTCGGATGCAGTAGTTTTAACAGCTCAGGTGGAAGTTTCGGATTGGTTATTGGGAATTAGTTATGATGTAAACACTTCAAAACTTACTGCTGCAAGCAAGGGCATGGGAGGATTAGAAATTTCATTGCGCTATATTCATCCTTTAAAGGGAAAATTCAAACCAAAATTCTAATCAAAAAAATCATCTAATTTTTTGCTAAACAGAGATTATGAAATTCAAATACCTTTTAATGTTCTCTGTTTGGCTTTTTTCATTAAATAGCTATTCGCAGAAACTCAATAGAGTTAAACATTTTGGCAAGAATCCAGGACATTTAAAAATGTTTTTGTATCAACCAAAAAATTTGACACCAAATGAAAAAACACCATTAATTGTTGTTTTACATGGTTGTTTACAATCAGCAAGTTCGGTTGCAAAACAAAGTGGCTGGAATAAACTGGCAGACGAAAATGGATTTATTGTTTTATATCCACAACAAAGGATAAAAAACAATCCTCAAAAGTGTTTCTCCTGGTATCGAAAGAAAAATATTAAGAAAAATAGAGGAGAAAATTACTCAATCAAACAAATGATTGATAATGTAAAAGCAAATTATTCAATAGACACTTCAAAAATTTTTATTACCGGACTTTCTGCTGGTGCCGCAATGAGTGTTGCATTGATGGCGAACTATCCAGAAACTTTTAAAGCAGGGGCAATTTTCGCCGGGGCACCTTATAGAGTTGCCAACGGGATGATTCAAGGAATGATGAGCTTGTTGGGCTGGCGAATAAAATCCCCCGAAAAATGGGGAAATATTGTCAGAAAAGCCAATCCCTATTTCAAAGGAAATTATCCGAAACTTATTATCTATCAAGGGAAAAACGATTTAATTGTGAATAAAAGAAACGGGGTTGAATTAATGAAGCAATGGACTAATATAAACAGTATCAGCCAAGAGCCAACAGAATGTGTTCCTTGTTTTGCAAATAATCCAGACATTGAAAGAAACACCTATAAAAACAAGGAATTTAAGGAAGTTGTCGTTTTTTACAAAATAAATAAACTTGGTCATGCACTTTTAGTTGATCCAGGAAATTGTTTTAATCAGGGTGGAAAAACTGGAACATTTGCAAAAGATAAAAACTTTCATTCAACTTATTGGACAGCAATAGATTTTGGCCTTCTGCCCTCTCCTCTCATTTATGGAAAGAAAACAGTTGAAAAACTGGAAAAAAATCTTGAATTCTCAGTTCCATTCACCAATAAATCCAAATACGAATGGTCTTTTCCTAAAGATTGTAAAACCATTAGTAAAACTGACAGTAATTCCGTAACAATCAATTGGGGAGAATCAAATGGAACCATAAATGTTATTGAAACAGATTCGAATTTTTGCAAAAAGATTTTCTCTACCTTAAATGTGAAAATAAAAAAGTAGGCTTTAAAATAATTCGAATCAATTGGCGTTAAAAAAGAAAACAAATAAAAAAATGAAAACACTAAAACTGGGGATTTCAATTGCACTTTTTTCAGGACTTCTAATTTTTTCTTCCTGCGAAAAAAATGATAAAGCCACAAATATCAGTAGCGCGGGAGGCACAAAAAGTCATAATTCTGGTGATAATTGCATGAATTGCCACAAGTCGGGTGGTGATGGTGAAGGAAGTTTTCAGGTTGCTGGAACTGCATACGATAGTACTAAAACTGCAACATATACCAATGTTATTGTAAAATTATTCACTCAACCTGGTGGCGCTGGAACATTGAGGGCAACTATTAATGGCGATGCAAAAGGAAATTTCTTCACTACAGAAACTATTGATTTTTCAGGCGGGGTGTATCCAGTCGTATATGGAAGTACTGGAAATGCAAAATATATGGCGTCTTCGGTTTCTGAAGGGGCATGCAATGCTTGTCATGGAAGTTCCACAGGAAAGATTTGGGTAAAATAATTCCACTTCCATATTTGAATTCGGAAAGATTAACGTATTCAACATAATTATTTAATTTAATTCGCTAATTTTGCAGCGTTTTAAATTAAAAGCCATGACTCTATTAAACATTTTTACTTCGAGCAGTGATTTATTCACATGGGTAATTCTCCCTTTACTGATTTTTTTATCACGAATTTGTGATCAAACAATTGGCACTTTACGACTAATATTCGTTTCTAAGGGATTCAAGTTTCTTGCGCCAGTTCTGGGTTTTTTCGAAGTAATCATTTGGTTGCTTGCCGTGAGCCAGATAATGAAACATTTGGACAATTTGCTTTGTTATATCGCTTATGGTGGCGGTTTCGCAATGGGGAATTATATCGGAATGTATATCGAAGAAAAAATGTCGCTTGGAATTGTAATTATTAGAATTATTGCCAAAGAAAAATCTCAGGAACTAACTGAAAAACTACGTGAAAATGGTTATGGATTGACAGTTTTAAACGCAGAAGGAATCAAAAGTGATGTAAAAGTAATTTTCTCAATTTTCGACAGAAAAGATA
>CAIMMM010000039.1 GCA_903842575.1 uncultured Bacteroidota bacterium
TGGTATTCTCGAAAGTATATGCGCTTGTAGTAATTGACTGATACATACCAAAAAAAATTATTTGTTGCTAAAAATCAACATACAAAGATAAGGGTTTGAGCGTGAAAAACAATAAATAATTGCTCCCAATACTCCACAACCCTCATTACAAAATTTCTTTCTATGCGAGAAAAAGTAATGCTGATAAGTGTAATGAGTAAAAAGTGAAGCTGCCAGCACTCTCCTTCCTTATTTTGTATTGTTGATTTTTTTCTATATTTGAACAAAATATGAAGTTATGGAAGCCCTAATAAACAGAATAACGATTAATCCGGAGATTTGCCACAGAAAGCCGACAATTAGAATGATATAAAGGCTAGTTTGGATATTAAGGCCAAAAGATTTTGTAATCGAACTTCAAGACAGATAACTCCGGAAAAAAGCACGAATAGTGATAGTCTCACTTGAAGTGAGGCTATCACTTACAAAAACAAGGAAAAGTGCTATATAGCAGGTAAACAAAAATAAGGTTTTATAAAGTTTTTCCTAATGTTGAATGTTCAGGATTTCAGAGGATTATAAGTTATATTGAGATTACTTTAAGAAGTAAAGCAACAAAAAGGATTCGTATGAACTTACAGATGAACTAAATGAAAACTAACATATTAGTAGAGAATTTCACTTATTAAAAACAGGCGATGACAACAATGTAAAATGAATCGTCATAGTACTTTACTTAAAATGGGCGATTATCTTAATTTATTATGGAATAACCTTCCCAATAAAGTGCTTACAAAATCTTATTCAGAACTGACTAACTTGGTATTGAAATAGAGATATTTTAATTGAAAGTAATGTGAATAATTCGTAAATTTGCATTGAGGTAATTTTAAAGAAGCAGAACAATGGATATAGTAAGTCAAAATATAAGTGATAATGATTTTATTATTATTCCAAATCCGATTTACGATGTAGTTTTCAGGTATTTGATGGAAGATCCTGACAGTGCTATGATTGTTGTTTCCACATTAATAAATGAAAACATTAAAAAATTACATCTTGAACCTATAACCCATTCCGAAAAAAAAGAAAAGTCCTCAACTACCTCATTGCAACACCCAAAAACGCCGGATGATGTTAGTTTGTTTCATCTTGATTTTACTGCAACCGTTCTGTTACCCGATGGAACAGAAGAATTGATATTGATTGAATTACAAAAAGCAAGCGAACCTGATGATATTATCAGATTCAAACGATACATAAGCAGAAATTTTCAGAAAAAACAGGAAATAGAAATTACCGATCCTGTTACACAAGCCATTAAGAAAGTAAACAGACCAGTAAGATTAATTCCGGTTTTTATCCTTAATTTCAGAATTGAGAACGAGATCAACGACTTACTGATTAAAACCAATAGGATAAAAACAGGTGTATTTAAAAATTTGCAATTGCAAAAGCATAACGAATTTTTTGACAATTTGATATTTGATATTTTAGTAATTCAATTGCCTAATCTACAGAACATTAACGAGAATGACTATCAGGATGATGAA
>CAIMMM010000040.1 GCA_903842575.1 uncultured Bacteroidota bacterium
TCCAACAACTAACAACCAACAACTAACAACTATAATATTCTTAATTGTTGTTTAATGCTTTTCATATCTGTTTTGTGAACTAGTGCTGAGTGTGTCAAAGCTAATTTACGTTTTTTAGATTTTTTAGTCAAGATGTGACTTTTAAAAGCATGTTTTCTCTTGATTTTTCCAGAGCCAGTTACTTTGAATCGCTTCTTAGCACTGGATTTTGTTTTCATTTTAGGCATTTTTTCCTAGTTTTTTAATTTATTCTTACTTACTATCTTTTATGCTAAACTTGTTTCAGCATCTTACTTTTTCTTCTTCGGAGCAATGAACATAATCATTCTCTTTCCTTCTAGAACGGGCATCGCTTCAACTTTGCCATATTCTTCCAAATCTTGTGCTAAACGTAACAACAAAATTTGTCCTTGTTCTTTATAAATAATCGAACGGCCTTTAAAGAAAACAAATGCTTTCAATTTGGCACCTTCTTTTAAGAACTTTTCCGAATTTTTTCTTTTAAACTCATAATCATGCTCATCAGTTTGTGGTCCAAAACGAATTTCTTTTACGATAATTTGAGTAGATTTTGCTTTTAGCATTTTATCTCTCTTTTTTTGTTCGTAAATAAATTTTCCATAATCCATTAATTTGCAAACAGGAGGATCTGCATTAGGTGATATTTCCACCAAATCAACTTCAAATTGTTCGGCTAATCGTAATGCTTCAGTAAATTTGAAAACACCAGGCTCAATATTTTCGCCAACTAAACGGACTTCCGCTACGCCTCGAATTAAATTATTAATTCTGTGGGCTGCTGTTTTCTCTACTCGAGGTTGATAACCTCTGTTGCTTCTTATTGCTATGACTTTATAATTTTAATTAAACTTCAAATGTTTTTAGTGTCTTTTTTATTTCTTCGTTCACAATTGAAGCAAATTCTTCAACTGAAATCGTACTATTTCCTTTTCCCTCTTGTCCGTGTTTACGAACTGAAATCGTTCCGTTTTTTTCTTCTTCCTCACCAACGATAAGCATGAACGGCATTTTTTGAACTTCTGCTTCTCTAATTTTTCTTCCGATTGTCTCGTTCCGGTTGTCAATTAGGGCGCGAATTTCGTGATTTTCTAGCAATTCTAAAACTTTTTTCGCATATTTTTCATATTTTTCACTCAAACACAATATAATAGCCTGTTCCGGCATTAACCAAAGGGGGAAATTTCCAGCCGTATGTTCCAATAAAATAGCGATAAATCGTTCCATGGAACCAAATGGTGCGCGGTGAATCATTACAGGTCTGTGAAGTTCGTTATCAGATCCTTTATAAGTCAAGTCAAATCGTTCCGGCAAGTTGTAATCTACTTGAATGGTTCCCAATTGCCATTGTCTTCCCAAGGCATCTTTTACCATGAAATCCAATTTTGGACCATAAAAGGCAGCTTCCCCACTTTCAATCACATAATTTAATCCTTTGTCTTTTGCAGCGCTAATGATAGCGTTTTCCGCTTTCTCCCAGTTCTCAACACTTCCAATGTATTTGTCAGGATTATCCAAGTCGCGCACAGAAACCTGAGCCGTGAAGTTTTCAAATCCTAAGGAACCAAAAACATACAATACTAAATCAATTACTTTTTTGAACTCAGTATCCAATTGGTCAGGTGTACAAAAAATATGAGCGTCATCTTGAGTAAATCCTCGAACACGTGTTAATCCGTGTAATTCGCCACTTTGTTCGTAGCGATAGACGGTTCCAAATTCGGCATAGCGTTTTGGTAAATCTTTATACGACCATGGTCTAACATTGTAAATTTCACAATGATGCGGGCAGTTCATTGGTTTTAGTAAAAACTCTTCGCCTTCAGCCGGTGTGTGAATAGGTTGGAAACTATCGGCACCATATTTTGCATAATGCCCTGAGGTTACATACAATTCTTTTTGTCCTATATGGGGTGTAACGACTTGTTCGTAGCCGCCTTTTTTCTGAGCTTTTTTTAGAAATTGTTCTAATCTATCGCGAAGAGCAGCGCCTTTTGGTAACCACAAGGGCAAACCTTGACCTACTTTTTGGGAGAAAGCAAACAATTCCAATTCTTTACCCAATTTTCTATGATCACGACGTTTGGCTTCTTCAAGCAATTCAAGGTATTCTGTTAAGTCTTTTTGTTTTGGAAATGAAA
>CAIMMM010000041.1 GCA_903842575.1 uncultured Bacteroidota bacterium
TTAATATATGTACTAATAAATATACAATATGAAATTGTTAATAACTTAAAACATAAGCAAATAAAACCGAGATATAACTAGCTCGTTTGTTTAAATACGAGAATAAAATAACTGATTATTTTTTGATAACATTTTTATTTTTATGCTTTAAATTCCTATAAAAAAATAATATTTCATAAAAAAAACCGAGCTATTTCTAACTCGGTTTATCTATTATCAAAAAGTTTTTTATCTAAAAACGATTACTTCACTTCTTCGTATTCAACATCTTGAACATTGTCGCCTTGTGCTTCACCTTGTGGTTGTGCATCTTGCGCTTGACCCTGTTCTCCTTGAGCATACATTGCTTCTGTAGCAGTTTTCCATGCTGCATTTACGTTATCAAGACCTTTTTGTATCGCTTCCAAATCTTGTGATTGGTGCGCCATTCTTAATTCAGTCAATGCATATTCTATAGCTGTTTTGTGCTCATCAGATATTTTTTCAGCTAACTCTTTCAATTGGGTTTCTGTTTGAAAAATCAAACTATCTGCTTCGTTGATTTTTTCAACTCTTTCTCTAGCGATTTTATCAGCTCCAGCATTGGCTTCAGCATCTTTTTTCATTCTTTCGATTTCTTCGGCAGTTAATCCAGAAGAAGCTTCAATACGAATATCATGAGATTTTCCAGTTCCTTTATCAGTAGCTGATACTTTGATGATACCATTGGCATCGATATCAAAAGCTACTTCAATTTGTGGAACTCCTCTTGGAGCTGGTGGAATACCATCTAAATGGAAACGACCAATTGTTTTATTATCCGCAGCCATTGCTCTATCCCCTTGCAAAACGTGGATTTCAACGGTTGGTTGAGAATCAGCTGCTGTAGAGAATACTTGCGATTTTTTTGTTGGAATGGTTGTATTGGCTTCAATTAATTTAGTCAAAACACCACCCATTGTTTCAATTCCTAAAGACAAAGGAGTAACGTCTAGTAACAATACATCTTTTACATCTCCAGAAAGAACTCCACCTTGAATAGCAGCACCAATGGCAACCACTTCATCAGGGTTTACTCCTTTTGAGGCTTTTTTACCAAAGAATTTTTCAACTTCGTCAGCAATTCTTGGCATTCTTGTAGAACCTCCAACAAGGATTACTTCGTCTATATCTGAAGTTGACAAACCTGCATCTTTCAACGCTTTAGCCACTGGCGCCATAGAACGTTTTACTAATGAGTCTGACAATTGCTCAAATTTAGCTCTCGTTAATTTTTTAACTAAGTGTTTTGGTCCTGAAGCTGTAGCCGTAACGTAAGGCAAGTTAATTTCTGTTTCAGCAGAAGAGGATAACTCAATTTTAGCTTTTTCAGCTGCTTCTTTAATTCTTTGTAATGACATTGGATCCAAACGTAAATCTATTCCTTCTTCGGCTTTAAATTCGTCAGCTAACCAATCTATAATCGTTTGGTCAAAATCATCTCCACCTAAGTGCGTATCACCGTTTGTTGACAATACTTCAAAAACTCCGTCTCCTAATTCAAGTATAGAAATATCAAAAGTTCCACCTCCTAAATCGTATACTGCAATTTTTTGATCAATACCTTTTTTGTCTAGTCCATAAGCTAATGCTGCTGCAGTAGGCTCATTAATAATTCTCATTACTTTAAGTCCTGCAATTTCACCCGCTTCTTTTGTAGCTTGACGTTGAGCATCGTTAAAGTAAGCAGGTACTGTAATAACCGCTTCTGTAACTGTTTGACCTAAATAGTCTTCAGCTGTTTTTTTCATTTTTTGAAGTGTCATAGCTGACAATTCTTGCGCACTATACAAACGACCATCGATATCTACACGAGGTGTGTTGTTGTCACCTTTCACAACTGAGTAAGGTACTCTTTTTGCTTCACCTGTAGTTTCTGCGAAAGTATGTCCCATAAAACGTTTGATGGAACCAATCGTTTTTGTTGGATTGGTCACAGCTTGTCTTTTTGCTGGATCACCCACTTTAATTTCTCCACCTTCAACAAACGCAATGATTGACGGTGTTGTTCTTTTTCCCTCAGAGTTAGGAATTACTACTGCTTCTTGTCCTTCCATTACAGATACACAAGAGTTGGTTGTACCTAAATCAATTCCAATTATTTTTCCCATTTTTATATTTAATTAATTTTAGAAAATTCAATTTTTAAACTCGAATTGTCAAAAAGCAATCATTGTGCCAAGAGAAAAGTTAGAATAAATTGTCAGTTTTCAATACTATATATAAAAAACAGTATGACAAGATGACATTAAGTTAAGATATTATGTAAAGGCAAAACAGTTTAAAAAAAATCCCAATTAAAACTAAATGCTTTATTGGGAGTTTTTAAATTTAAATAAATGCTCTTATTTTATTTCTATTATTTTCCGCATTTAGAACATTTTCCGTCTTTTTTATTTTTATGACCGCAAGAAGAACATATCCAAACTTTTTTAGACTGACCTTTTTCTCCATGTTTTCTTATTTCTTTACCACATTTTGTGCATTTATCATGATTAAAAACAGTATTTTCTTTACACATAGGACAAAAATGTGTTTTTGAATCATGCTTATCTTCTTTTATTTTAACTAAATCCATTCCACAAATAGCGCATTTTCCTGGAAGTTCTTTCATTACACTAGCGTGCATCGGACATGTGAATTTTTCATGTTTCTCAATTTCTTTTTTTTCATTTTCTTTCTCTTGTGCTATTCCAATCATCGAAAAAGCAACAGTAAATAGGATAATAAATGTTTTTTTCATTTTGTTTTTATTTAAAATTAGACAATTGATTTATAATGTAAATCTACTATTTTTTAAAGAATTAAATTGATAATTATTATATAAAATTATCACTCTAAAATTTTCTCAAACAACATTAGAATTTTAAAATTGTAAAATTAATCATCTTTATTTATCTAAAGAATTTTGATTAAAAATAAGTATTGACATTAGTATTAAAGAATAAGATACTATTTGAGCAAGGTTTATCTCTTCATGAAAATAAAAAATTGCTAGAAAGAAATTAATCAATGGATTTGTATACATCAAAATACCAACTGCCGATGAACTCATTCCTTTCAAAGCATACAAATTTAAAAACAAAGGAATTATTGTAAACAAAACTACAATTACCATAATCAATTCATAAAACAAATTGGCTGTTGGAATGTCTCCACTATAAATAGGAAAAAATGGCAAAATGACTAACGATGCAATTACCAATTGAATTGTTAATACCACAAATCGATCAAACTGGTTGTTCTTGCGTTGGCTAATTAAATACAAAGCAAAAGATATGGCAATTATCAAACTGTACAATAACTCTTTGGTGTGCCCGTAAGATAAAATACTGCAACTAATAACACATAAAAAAACTGCCAGCCATTGCCATTTACTTAATTTTTCATTAAGAATAAAAAAAGCTAAAATAGTGGTAATAATTGGGCAGATTAAATAAGCAAAAGATGCCGATTGCAAACTCACGTGATTGACGGCATACATAAATAAATACCAATTAAATATAAGCAAGAAACCTCCTAAAACAGTAAGTAGTACCGTTTTTCTTTTTTGTGCAAACGACAAACTTTGGAAGATTCCATAATCATTTTTTAATTCATTTTTACGAAGCAATATGTTAATCAATAATAATAGAACTGAAGCTAAAAAAACACGATAAAACAAAATATCTAAAGAGGCATAATCGTGTAAAGGACGTAATGCTAATCCGAAAAAACCCCATATAAAAAAACAAGAAAAGGCAGCTAAATAATATTTGTTGAATTTCATCTGAAAAAATTTCATCAAAAGTAATAATTAGTCGTTGGTTTAAATATTACATTTTTGAATTTGTTTAAAATAACACTTGGTTTGTTTTATATTTGCCCACAAAATCGCAATAGTTTATGGAAGAATGCATCTCCGTTTTTGACATGCTAAAAATTGGCATTGGACCATCAAGTTCCCATACTCTTGGACCTTGGCGTGCTGCAGAGCGATTTTTAAGGGAATTACAAAATGAAAATTATTTTAAAATCGTAAACCATATTAAAGTCGATTTATACGGTTCACTATCCTTAACTGGTAAAGGTCATGCCAGCGATTTGGCAATAATGCTAGGTCTTTCAGGTCAGGACCCTGAATATATTCCTATTAAAAATATTGACAAAATTATAAATAACATTAAAGAAAAAAATTTAATCCTTTTAGGAAATGAAATAAGTGTTCCTTTTTTCTTTGAACAAGATATTATTTTTAATAAAAACTTCCTTCCCTTTCATGCCAATGGTTTAACATTCACTGCCCATTTACTTGACAATACTGAATATTCTTCCACCTTCTACTCTATTGGAGGCGGATTTGTGGTGAAAGAAGAACGAGTTAATGCTATAAAAAAACATGTTATTAAGTGCGCTTTTCCATTTCCAATTCAAAATGCTGAAGAACTTCTAAATTATACCATAGATCAAAACAAATCCATTTCGGAAATTGTTTATGAAAACGAAAAATCAATGCGCTCTGAAGAAAGTATTGATTATGAATTAATGCGTTTATGGCATACCATGTTGGAGTGCATGTACATTGGTTGTCATTCCGAAGGCATACTCCCTGGGGGATTAAACGTGCGAAGAAGAGCTTTTGACATGCATCAAGGGTTAATTGGATTAGCCAATTATTCTAACCCGCAAGAATGGCTCGAAGAAATTAGAAAAACCAAAGTTAAATTTCGTCAAATTCTAAAATGGGTTTCCTGTTTTGCCTTGGCAGTTAACGAAGTTAATGCTGACCTTGGACGCGTGGTTACTGCTCCAACCAATGGAAGTGCTGGTGTAATTCCATCCGTATTAATGTATTATTTGGTGATTGAAAATCACAAAGCTGGTAATAAAGAAATTAAACAATTCCTTATGGTTGCTAGTGAAATTGGAAGTGTTTTCAAAAAGGGATCTACAATTTCTGCAGCTATGGGTGGTTGTCAAGCAGAAATTGGCGTTTCTTCGGCAATGGCAGCAGGAGCTTTATGCGAAATTATGGGAGGAACGCCAGATCAAGTTTTAATGGCTGCCGAAATAGCGATGGAACATCACCTTGGGTTAACGTGTGATCCTATTGGTGGTTTAGTTCAAATTCCATGTATCGAAAGAAATACAATGGGTGCTATAAAAGCGATACATGCCGCCGAATTGGCAATGGAAACCGACGCTAAAAATGCCAAAGTTCCTTTGGATAAAGTAATTGACACGATGTGGCAAACGGCCAAGGATATGAATTCCAAATACAAAGAAACTTCTGAAGGTGGACTAGCAGTTGCTGTAAATATGGCAGATTGTTAACACTAAAAAACAACAGAATATTATACTTTCTTATCACACTTTTTGCGGTATTTCTTGGAATTTTTTCAAGGAAAGCAAATGAAATTCCATTATTTATTGGCGATATCTTGTATGCAGTGATGATATATTTTGCAGTCAGGATGTTAATTATTAACTGCAATAAACTCAAGAAAATCATTATCCCTTTACTCTTTTGTTATATCATTGAATTTCAACAATTATATCACTCCTCCTGGATTGTTGCCATTCGAAATACTACATTAGGGCACTATGCTTTGGGGGAAGGTTTCCTTTGGAGTGATATCCTTTGTTATACATTTGGTATTGCATTTGCTTTTTTTATTGATACAATTTTATTAAAAAAAGACATCAATCGTTAATAAAGCAAAGGAAAGAAAGCATAAAGAATATACTAACGGTTTATGTTTAATTATTTTATAAATACGCTTTCAATTTGCCTAAACCAATACAATTTTACTACTTTTACACTTGTTAAATTCAAAATAGAAAGCCAATGTCGGTAGCCAAAAAAGATTATAAAAGAATTACAACGAAGTCGCTTATAGAAATGAAAGCCAATGGAGAGAAAATTTCTATGCTTACTGCTTATGATTTTTCGATGGCAAAGATTGTAGATGCTGCCGGAGTAGATGTTATATTAGTTGGCGATTCTGCTAGTAATGTTATGGCTGGACACGAAACTACATTACCCATTACTTTGGACCAAATGATATATCATGCCTCGGGTGTAGTTAAAGCCATTTCTAGAGCATTGGTTGTTGTTGATTTACCCTTTGGAAGTTATCAATCTGATCCCAAAAAAGCTTTGCGTTCCGCCATTCGTATCATGAAAGAAAGCGGTGGTCATGCTGTAAAATTAGAAGGAGGAAGTGAAATCAAAGAAAGTATAAAACGTATTTTAAACGCCGGAATTCCAGTGATGGGACATTTAGGATTAACCCCTCAATCTATTTATAAATTTGGCACTTATACTGTTCGTGCCAAAGAAGAAGAAGAAGCTGAAAAACTCATGGAAGATGCAAAGACACTAGAAAAACTAGGTTGTTTTGCTATAGTTCTTGAAAAAATACCAGCCCATTTAGCCGAGAAAGTAGCGAAAAATGTTTCTATTCCTATCATCGGAATCGGAGCTGGCGGAGGTGTTGACGGACAAGTATTGGTAATCCACGATATGCTTGGCATGAACAATGAATTTAGCCCACGATTTTTACGTCGTTATATGAATTTATATGAAGATATGACCAAAGCAATTGGAAACTATGTAGCCGATGTAAAATCCAAGGATTTTCCAAATTCTAGTGAGCAATACTAGATAAAAGTCAGCAGAAAGCAGATGTCAGAAAAAATTGTTTCCAATAAAAACAACCTCCAAATTCTTCACGAAGACAATCATATTCTTGTTGTAAATAAGCGTGTGGGTGATATTGTTCAAGGAGACAAAACAGGGGACAAACCTTTAAGCGAAATCGTTAAAGAGTACATCAAAGAAAAATACAACAAACCCGGTGAAGTTTTTCTTGGCGTTGTGCACCGATTGGATAGACCCACAACAGGAATTGTTGTTTTTGCCAGAACCAGTAAGGCATTAACTCGAATGAATGAACTTTTTAGTAACAGGGAAACACAAAAAACCTATTGGGCAATTATCAAAAATAAACCTTCCAAAAACGAAGACAAACTAGTTCATTTTCTAAAAAGAAATGAAAAAAACAACACTTCAAAAGCGCATACAAAAGAAGTTCCTGAAAGCAAATTAGCAAGCTTAGATTATAAGATAATTAAAGAATTGCAAAACTATTTTGCTCTTGAAATTAATCTTCATACAGGTAGGCATCATCAAATTAGGGCACAATTAGCAGCTATTAATTGCCCCATAAAAGGTGATTTAAAATATGGTTTTGACAGAAGTAATCCTGATGGAGGTATTCATCTTCATGCACGTAAGTTAATTTTCATACATCCTGTCAGCAAAGAATATATAGAAATTATTGCTCCAGTTCCTAATGAGGTGATTTGGAATGCTATTTAAAAATAAAGTTGTATTTTTACATACAATACCGAAATGTTCTTTTAATTTTTTTTAATAATAAAACTCAAGTCTATTATGAAAAAGCTATTAATTATTGTCTGTACTATTTACATTTCAACATCCTCTGCGCAAGATCATTTTGCTGGAATCAACACTTCAAACCGAGTTGGTATTTTAAATGCCAATAATAATCCAGCCGAATTATCGAATCTTTCTAAAAAAATTGAAATCAATATTTATGGTTTGAGTTTTAATGTAGCCAACAACAAAATTGGTTTTAGTGATTTATCATCCAGCACCAATCTTGAAGACAAACTATTTGAAGGAACAGAACCCGTAAATTTTAGATTTGATGGTGTAATAATTGGTCCAAGCGTTGCATTACGTTGGAAAAAATGGGGATTTGGATTTACTACCAAGGCAAATGCAAAATTTGATTTAGTGGATATTGATACCAATTTAGGAAATGCTATTTTAAATAGCAATACCAGCTTAATTAGTTCCACATCAATAAACAACGATTATAATCAAAGAATGAATGGAACCTCATGGGGTGAAGTTGGACTTTCAGCAGCAAGAACTGTTTTTGAAAATGACAAACATCGTTTTAATGTCGGCATGGCATTGAAATTTTTATTTCCAGGTTCTTATTCAAATTTTGGATTAGATAAATTTCATGGAACCATTAATACTGCTGGAGGACAATCCTATTTAAGCAATACAACAGCAATCGTAAATATTGCTTATTCTGGAAATTTAGCAGATAGTTTTACCAATTTTAATGATTATGCCAAATCTGTTTTTGGAAATTTGAATGGTACAGCCATAGACGTTGGTTTTAATTATCAATGGAAAGATGGAAACAAAAAATACAAAATCAACTCAGGTATCGCCATTAGAAATATTGGAAGTATGAGCTTTAAGGATAGTAATAATTCTTCAACAACCTATCAATTAAACATTCCTGCAGCAACTTTAGCTAATCCAGGTTTAGATTTAGATCAATTTCAAAATATTGAAAACTTGCAGGATGTTGAAAGCATTTTAGTAAATGATGGATATCTTAACATTACACCCAATAAAAAAGATTTCAATGCAAAACTCCCAACTGTTTTTTCGTTTTATGCTGATGTGAAAATCATTTCAAAATTTTATGTTACACTTTATTCACAACAAAAACTAAATAGCGATAACAATAACAGTCAAATTACATCACAAAACGTTGTGAGCTTGACTCCGCGCTTTAGTTTAAGCTTTTTTGAAGCTTATTCTACATGGTCAAATAATGAAGTTTCGGGTTTAAATGGCGGGATTGGATTTAGGTTATATGGGTTTTATATAGGCTCAAGTTCTGTGATAACTGCATTAATGAATGACAGCAAACAAGGCGATTTTTATATGGGATTCCGTTGGGCATTTTTATAATTTAATAGAAACATGGATTTTAAAAATGACATTAATTATAGAAAAAAATCACTACTTAAATTATTGAATTCCATAGTAATTTATGAAGATGAAATAATAAAAGCACTCTATGATGATTTCAAAAAACCAGCGTTTGAATCGGTTATAACCGAAACAAATTATGTTATCTCGGAATTAAAAAACACTATAAAAAATATCCATAATTGGTCAAAACCAAGAATGATATTACCTTCATTATTAAACTTTCCAAGTACCGATTATATATATAAAGAACCCTACGGCAAAGTATTGATTATAGCTCCATGGAATTACCCATTCCAATTGGCATTAAGTCCATTGATAGCTGCCGTTGCGGCTGGAAATCAAGTGATTTTAAAACCATCGGAACTTACTCCAAATACATCCAGAATTACAAATAAAATCATCTCAGAAACATTTGAAGAAAATCATGTGAAAGTCTTTGAAGGAGGAATTGAAGTTGCACAAGATTTATTATCACAACGTTGGGATTATATTTTCTTCACAGGGAGTGTTGGCGTTGGTAAGATAGTTGCCAAAGCTGCCGCCGAAAATCTAACACCCGTTACATTGGAATTAGGAGGAAAAAGTCCATGTATTGTTGATGAAACTGCCAATTTAAAACTTGCCGCCAAGCGAATTGTTTGGGGAAAATTTCTCAATGCTGGTCAAACATGCATTGCACCAGATTATTTATTAGTTTCTGGAAAAGTAAAATCAAAGTTTATTGAATTTCTAAAAGCTGAGATTATTAATGCCTTTGGTGAAAATCCAGAACAATCTGATGATTTTTCAAGGATAATTAATTTCAAAAACTGGACTCGATTAAAGGCTATGCTAGAGAATCAAACAATACTAGCTGGAGGAGAAACAACTCAAGGAGATTACTATATTGCTCCTACCCTTTTGGACAATCCTAAATTGGATAGTTTGGTAATGAAAGAGGAAATTTTTGGACCAATTCTACCTATAATATCATATGAAAATGAAACTGATTTAGATCAAATTATTTCCAAATATGAAAAACCACTTTCTTTATATGTTTTCACTGAAAATAAGTCATTTGCCATGAAAATAATTCGAAATATTTCTTTTGGTGGTGGTTGTATTAATGATGTTCTTATTCATTTCGCGAACAATCGTTTGCCTTTTGGAGGAGTAGGTCATAGTGGTATTGGCTCTTATCATGGAAAAAGAAGTTTTGATGTTTTTTCACATCATAAAGCCATTGTAAAAAAAGCCAATTGGCTTGATATACCAATACGTTATGCGCCTTATAAAGGAAAATTAAAAACATTTGGAAAACTATTTAAATGGTTGTAAATAATTTTTAGTTGTAACTATTTATATCTAATTTTGCTATACAAAAATATAAAATAGCTCACTTATAACTATGCAATTAAGCATAATTTATTTTACTTCACTAAAGCATATATCTGTTTTAATTAATTTAATAGATATAAAAATTTTATGCCTCCTTATTTTCCCAAATAATATATTGTTTTTAAATTGTAAATCCTTTTTTATGGCAAATATATCAACCCGCTTTTTTGGACTCGATTTAAAA
>CAIMMM010000042.1 GCA_903842575.1 uncultured Bacteroidota bacterium
GTCATTATCGACAATATTAAGATAACGATATCTTTCTGATAAAAGCCCAAAACACTTGCTGTATAAGGATTTGTTTTCTAAATATTTTTTTCAGTAAAATAAGAGCGGAATGTGGGTTTTAAATAAAGAATTTCATCTATTTAGTAAGACTAGAATTCAATAACATTGATGTTACTTAACTGCGCGAAATATAATACTTCCATACATATTAAAAGCTATACCAAAAATCATAATGGCAATTTCATAGGGTTTAATTTTTTGTCTGGATATGGTACATAAGACTAAGGCAACAGGCAATAAATCGACTAAAAATCTTGTTCCAAATTGCCAAGCCCCAAAAGTTCGATGCGTCATTAGAAACAAAAACTGCAATATCATATTCCCCAATAGAAAAAAATAAATCTTGGGTAAATTTGAATAATTAATTATACGAAATATTAATAATATGAAAATAGGATTAGCTATATAAAATGCAAAGCCAAAGCGTGAAAATTGCAACTCTCCCGATGAACTAAATGTAGGAAATTCAGCAAATAATTTAATAAAGTTTTTTGACAGATAAGAAAGTGAAAATTGTGGCTCCAATGAAAATTCAGGTAAATATTTGTATCCAAATTCAAATATAGAATTAAATCGTAAAAAATTTAATGTCGCCAAAGCAGATGCAATCAATATAGGTGCAATTAGCATGGGTATAATCGTTTGAATGGTAAGCGAAATAGTTTGTTTTTGGTTCTTGTAATAAATGAAAATGAGAATTAGGGGAGTATATACAGCCTGTAACGGACGACAACCAACTGCAAGTGCAAATGCAAATAATCCAATCCCCTGTATTAGTCGATGGGAATACGTTAAGCAAAGGATGCAAGTTAATGTAAATACCAATGACATTGATTGAGCCATATACCAAACCCAACCAAATAAAGATATGTCTAAATAACTGCTACCACATATCACAAAAACTGCCCAAATCGCACTATAAAAATCACTGTTTTGAAAGCGTCTTACTAATTTATAGGCAATCCAATAACTAGCACAAAAACAAGTAATCATTAACCAATTTGAAGGTGTTTTTTCATTAAAGAAAAAACTTAAAAATAACATTGGTATGGTTGGTATAGGAGGAAAACACAAAAAATACTTTCCTTGGTATATAGCAATCTCCAGCCAAGTATAATTTTGGGGTAAATCTAAATGTCCACTACGCCACGCTAAGGCTTGTAATGTATAAGAATCGAAAGATTGCGGTTGATTTATATCAATTTTCAACCAAATATACATAAAGCTATAAATTAAAAGAGCTAGGACAAAGCCAATGACTCCCCACCGATAAGATTTTTTTTCATTTGTTTTATTATTTGTTCTGTTATTTTTTGGAGTTTCTAAAAGCTTCCTGCGTAACCGTGAACGGCGATCGCGGGAAGTAGGGAGAAGATTAATTTCAGGTAAACATAATTTGCGTTGTGGGCGATCGGAAAGATTTTGAGGGTCTCGATCTGTGAAAAAGCTCTGACAAACTAGACAATAGTATTTGCGATCGCGATTAACTGTTTTACCCAGATCCTGAAATTGGGTACTCTCACACAGAGGGCATTGCATTTTTAGTTGATTTTTGGCAAAAGTGACATCTTAGTTTAGTA
>CAIMMM010000043.1 GCA_903842575.1 uncultured Bacteroidota bacterium
AAAAGCTCTCAAATTTGAGAGCTTTTTTTATAGAATTTTGTTTTTTAAATTTTCAATCATTTCTGTTGAAATCGGTTTTGACATAAAATCATAAACCATAATGTATTTTTTTGATTTATTTACATCATCTGGGTCAATTGTTGAGGAGAGAATAATAAACTTTGATGTTAATATTTCCTGAAAGTTATTTTCTAAATAAGCATCTAGAAATTCCCATCCATTCATAATTGGCATATTTAAATCCAATAAAACCAATTTGGGATAATCAACAACATTCCCACTGTTAATTTCTCTTATAATATTTTTAAAATATTGAAAGGCTTCTTCTCCGTTTTGAGCGGTAATAATTTCTTGAGCGAATGATGTTCTCTCAATTACTTTCTTACAAAGCATTAGAGTTATTGGGTCATCATCTACACACAAAATTTTATTTAACATTAGTAATGGATTAATTATTTTTAAAAACAATAGTAAATGTGGCTCCTTTATTTACTTCGCTATTTATGGTTATCGTTCCCCCCATAGCCTCAACCTGTGATTTTACTAAATATAATCCAAGGCCTTTGCTGTCGGGATAATTATGAAATCTTTGATAAAGCCCAAAAATTTTATCGCGATTTCTTTCCAAATCAATTCCAATCCCATTGTCTTTAAAGGTTAAAATTAAATTTTCACCATTGATTTTTGAAGTAATTGAAATTTTTAATTGTTTGTCCAAAGACTTATATTTCATCGAATTTGTCAGTAAATTTAAAAAAATACTTTCTAAATAGGATTTATTAATGTTTAAAATTGTCACTTCTTCTAATTCAATTTTTAGGATTGGTTTATTGATGCTAATTAAGAAACTTAATTGATTGAATACATTTTCAAACACTTCTTTAATTAACAACTTTTCTTTTTGAATGGAAGTGTTTTCTTTAATGATAATCACTTTTACTAAATCATTAATTGTTTCGTTTAAAATATGTGTAGATTTTGAAAAGCCCGTAATCATTTCCTTAAGTTCTGGATTTTCTACTGGTATATCTTCTATTAAGTTCAGTAAACCTGTTAAATTAGATAATGGGGCTCTTAAATTATGAGATGTGATATATGAAAATTGTTTTAAATCCTTGTTGTTTTGAGTTAGTTCTCGAATAAGTTGTTCTTTTTCTTTTTCTTTTTCTTTTTCCTCGGTAACATCTCTTTGAATAGAAATCCAGTGGGAATGTTCACCTTCAACATTGGTAACCGGAAGCATTGAAAAATTTACCCAATATTCTTCACCGCCTTTTTTATAACTTAAAGTTTCAATAAAACATTCTTTGTAATCTTTTATGTTCGCTTTTAATTTTTCAATTTCAAGCACATCTGATTTTGCACCAAAAAACATACTTGGGGATTTTCCAATAACTTCTTTAGATTTATAACCTGTCATATTAGTAAATGCAGCATTCACAAAAATGATATTTGGAATGTCATTTTTACTAATGTCAATATCTGTTATGATAACTGCATCCTTCGTTTGTGTAATTACCGTTTCTAATAATCTAAGTCTTTGTTCTTCTTGTTTTTGTTTTGTAACATCTTGGATTGCTCCAATCATTCGGGTTGGTTTGCCATTTGCGTCTATTACTAAAAACCCTCTATCAAAAACATATTTATAGGTTCCATCAGCGCATTTAAATCGATATTCATCTTGCCATTTCTCGGTTTTTTGCTCTAAAAAAGAATAAAGCTTAATGGACATTTTCAAACTATCTTCAGGATGAATTCTATCAAACCACCACTTTGAAGTTTTGCCTACTTCATGTTCTTTATAGCCAAAAATACCTTGAATCCCTTTGTTCCAAATAAAACTGTCCTCTTCAATTTTCCAATCCCAAATGGTGTCGCTTGTTGCTTTTGCAACAATGTCATACCTTTCATTAGACTCTTTAATCTCATCATTATTATCATTAATCTTCTGAAAGACAGAAAGGTTTTTTCTTTCATTTCTATATAAAACATATTTAAAAATGATTCCCGATACTAATATTAGAATAAGATCTTTAAGGAAATTGTTTTTAAAAATAACATCAGGGGATGTGTTAGAAAAATAAATAACAAAAAATTTGTGACTTACAAGGGTCACAAACAATAAAACAAGGACAAATATTAATGTAATGTTGTTGGAATTATTTTTCATTACCCAAATTTACATAAATGAAATTTAATTTCAACTTTTCTTCTCATAAAAATAAATAAATTCCGTGTAGCCATTAATTAAAAATCATCAAAATGTAAACTGTTTCACTTATGGTTTTTTTAATCAAAATAAAGTGTACCTTTGCACCCACAAAAATAAACAGATGGAATCTATTAGAAACATTGCAATTATTGCCCACGTCGACCACGGTAAAACAACTTTGGTTGATAAAATTATGTATCACTGTCAATTATTTCGAGAAAACGAAAATGCAGGTGATCTAATTCTTGATAACAATGATTTAGAACGTGAAAGAGGAATTACAATTACTTCTAAAAATGTTTCTGTTGTTTATAAGGGCACAAAAATTAATATCATTGATACTCCTGGTCACGCCGATTTTGGAGGTGAAGTAGAAAGAGTATTAAACATGGCCGATGGAGTTTGTCTATTAGTAGATGCTTTCGAAGGACCAATGCCACAAACCCGTTTTGTTCTGCAAAAGGCAATTGATTTAGGTTTAAAACCATGCGTTGTTATTAATAAAGTGGATAAAGAAAACTGTACTCCTGAAGAAGTTCATGAAAAAGTTTTCGACTTAATGTATGAATTAGGTGCTGAAGAATGGCAGTTGGATTTCCCAACTGTGTATGGTTCGGCAAAACATAATTGGATGTCTGATGATTTCAGAAATCCAACTTCAAATATAGAACCATTGTTAGATATGGTTATTGCAAATGTTCCTCCCCCAAAAGTTTCTGAAGGAACACCACAAATGTTAATCACCTCTTTAGATTTCTCTTCATTTACAGGGCGAATTGCAATTGGTCGTTTAGAAAGAGGTATTTTAAAAGAAGGAATGCCAATATCTTTGGTAAAAAGAGATGGGAAAGTTTTAAAATCAAGAATTAAAGAATTACACACTTTTGAAGGACTAGGTCGTAAAAAAGTTCAAGAAGTAATAGCTGGAGATATTTGTGCTATTGTTGGAGTGGAAGGTTTTGAAATTGGCGACACGATTGCTGATTTTGAAAATCCAGAAGCGTTACAAACCATTGCGATCGATGAACCAACAATGAGCATGTTGTTTACCATAAACGATTCACCATTCTTTGGTAAAGAAGGCAAATTTGTAACATCAAGACATATTAGAGACCGTTTGACAAAAGAATTGGAAAAAAATCTAGCTATGAAGTTGGGTGAAACTGATTCTGCTGATAAATTTATGGTTTTTGGCCGTGGTGTATTGCACTTATCGGTTCTTATCGAAACCATGAGAAGAGAAGGTTATGAATTACAAATTGGTCAGCCTCAAGTTATCATTAAAGAAATTGATGGTAAAAAATGTGAGCCAATCGAAGAATTAACTATTGACTTACCGGATCATTTATCTGGAAGAGCGGTAGAGTTTGTTTCTATCCGTAAAGGAGAAATGCTTTCTATGGAAGCAAAAGGAGAAAGAATGATTATAAAATTCAATGTTCCATCACGTGGAATTATAGGATTGCGTAATCAATTGTTGACTGCCACGGCTGGTGAAGCTATTATGGCACACCGTTTTATTGGATACGAACCTTACAAAGGTGATATTCCTGGAAGAAACAACGGTTCATTAATCTCTATGGAAAATGGAAAAGCAATTCCTTATTCTATCGATAAATTACAAGATAGAGGATCGTTCTTTGTTAATCCAAATGACGAAATTTATGAAGGTCAAGTTATTGGAGAAAACTCTCGTAGTGATGATATGTGCGTGAACGTTACTAAAATGAAAAAACAGTCCAACGTTCGTTCATCAGGAAATGATGAAAAGGCAAGAATTATTCCTCCAATTATTTTCTCATTGGAAGAAGCATTAGAGTACATTCAAAAAGATGAGTATGTTGAGGTAACGCCAAAATCCATTCGTTTGAGAAAAATCTATTTGAACGAAACCGATAGAAAAAGATTCAAAGTTTAATATTGATGTGACACTGAGCTTGCCGAAGTGTTTTTTATATAATATATCCCAAATTCAAAATAATGAGTTTGGGATTTTTTTTGGAAGCTATTTCCAGCTATCCGTTCCAATCTTTTTTGTTTTAATTGCGTTTGTCATTCCGATATAGAGGAAATCTAACAAAAAAGGATTTCCGCTTCTATCTGGGCTAGGCTCTATTTTTTCAAAAGAAACTCCAACGGAATGTTGAATCTCTCTTTCCACGATTTCTCCGAATGGTCTTTTCCTGGAAACAACAAGGTTGTCCAATTGGCATTGTTAAATCCTTTTTCCCTCATAATATCATTTGCTGTTAATTGTAATGAGAAGTACAATTCATCCAAAGTTTTATCTCCATAATCAAAATAAATACGGTTGGTTCGATGATCCGGAAGATAGGTTCTCATATAATCGAAAAAAGTTTCCGGAATAGGATTGTCCTCCAACTGAAAAATCCCTGTCCAATGTGTAGAAAGACAGGCAGCTGCTCCGAAAACTTCTGGGTATTCACAAATAGCATAAAGCGAAATCAATCCACCCATACTTGAACCCGCAATAAAAGTATTGTCCTTGTCGGTTACCGTTGAAAAATGGGAGTCAATAAAAGGCTTTAATTCAGAAATAAGGAACCTTAAATAGTTATCGGAATTGGGTTTAAAAACCTGATCGATTTTCTTTAATTTCAATAAATTGTCAGATACAAATTGCTTTTGTTCATCAGTCAGTTTCCGATAGGGTTTCTGCGGAAAATACTCAGCATGCCGTTTTAACCCGTTGTTCCAAATACCAACAACGATGAATTTCTTGTATTTCGCTTCGGTGTTGAGTTTTCCAGCTGTTTCATCTACTTCCCAAGCTTGTTTGTTCCATGTGATGTCAGCATCAAAAAGCATTTGCCCATCATGCATATAAAGTACAGCATATTTTTCGTTTTTGGAATAGCCATCTGGCAACCAAACATCAATATTCCGTGCATCTACAAAACTTGATTTGAAATTCTCAAAGTGCTCAATTTTGCCACTTGTTACTTTTGGAACCTGACTATAGATTAACCCTGATAAAAGCAATGTAGTTACTAAATTAATTTTCATAGTGTTATCGTTTTAAAGTAAAGTGTCCTTTCGCACTTCGTCCGTCTTCAAATTGAATGGAATACCAATAATCATCAGCAGGCATCAAATGACCATTAAATGTGCCATCCCAACCAGGGCCTGTTGTTCCAATTTGTTTTAGTAATTTTCCGAATCGGTCAAATATATATATAGTGGATAAATAATTATATTCGGCACTCACTCCTTTTACATTCCAAGTATCATTAAAACCATCACCATTAGGGGTGAAATAATGCGGAGCTCCAAGTATTGGAGTTATTATTGGACCAACAATACCACAACCATTTGCGTCTCGGATATAAACTTCATGAATGCCAATTGGAACATTAGTAAAGAAATTACTATCGCGATAAGGTCCATTAATATCATCCAATGCATATTCATAATCCCCAGCGCCAGTTACGGTTATTAAAATAGTATTGATATCTGTTAAGTCTTCAACATTAATAGCTGTAAGATGAGCAATTTCTGAACCTACAACCGTTATGTTTTCGGTTTGAGGGCAATTATATACATTGGTAACATCAACACTATAAAGACCTTCATTACCTATGGTTAAATTCCAATTTGTTTCGCCATTAATTGCCGTTCCGTTGAAATACCATTGATAGGTGTAATTTGTTATGGGTGTTCCATCTACTATTCCCGCTTCTAAAATTATTTGAGTATCTGGAAGACATATTAGTTTACGGTCTGTTAAATTAATCTTTGGAGTAGGGTTGATGATAAAAGGTATAATTAATGTTGCCGTACAAGCTGTGTTTATTGAATTTTCGACGATAACGGTTACATTTTGTGAAGCCGTGGTAAAAACAGAATTGAATAATAAATTTGGTAAAGGATTATTGTTTTGGTCAAAATAATAAATATTCATACCCGTTTGTCCACCAAGAATTGTTGTTTCAAAAGTTGAGGTGTCAAAACTAATTATTCCATCTTGAGTTAAAGGGTCTAATTCATCATCGCATTTTGTGGTTAAATTAGTTGGAATGGCAAACGCTTGGGGTAAATCATCTACTAAAAATTGAAATGTTTCTTCATCATAACAAGGTTGTCCAGCTGTTTGCGTTGTGTTATTGCTTACTCGAATGGTTATGGTTTCATTCCCATTTACATTGAAAGGATTGGGTAAAGGGGTAGAAATTTGTGTGCCATTTTGTTTGAAATATTGAACGGTTACATTGGATTGCCCATTTAAAACAGCTACTTGAAATCCGGAAGTGTCAAAACCATAAATTCCATCTTGATTATCATCACAATGACGAATAAAATTTGAAGGATTGATTGGATATGCTACTGGTAAAGCTTCAACAGTTAAAGTTACATATGGCCCAAGTCCATAGCAAGCATTATCTGCATTACTTTCCACACGTACCCAAATATCTTGGATGCTTGGATTACCAATATTTCTGTAGTTAGAAATATTGGTAATAGCTAATGAATTTCCAGCAGCATCAGTTTCGGATAAGGCATCGGCTTCATTGCGATAATAGTTAATAGAATAATTACCAGAAGCTGGTAAAATAGCTTGAATCGCGGTAGTTACACTACTAAAATTGAATAAAGAAATACCATCTCTATCGTCGTTTATTGCATCTATATAATCATCACAAGTATAAAATTCTCGATGAAATGTTGAAGGCAATTGTGTTGCTGAAACTACAATATTCATTTGCGCTACACGAAAACAACCATTAACTGTAACAACTCTTGTCCAAACGGTCGTACTAGAAGTAATAAATGCAATGGGATTATTGATTAATTGCGCACTATTTGCCGTATTTGCTCCCGCAGCTGTTGTATAATAAGTAAAAGTTTCATTGGCTGCATTAACAGATATAGTATTTTCACTTTGTCTTAAATTGAAAGTTGAAATGCCATCCGTATTATCATCACATTGCACTAATATAATTGGTGATGTTACTACTGGCAAAGGATAGGTGGTTAAAGTCCCAGCTAAAGAATATAATCCACAGGTGTTCCCGTTTTTATTTAAAAACACGCGATATTGATACCCCACCATGGCAGGCGTTACATTGGAAACGGTTAATGTAATGCTTGTTGCTCCCGAATAGGTTGCATTATTGGCAATATTTGCCCAAGTTGTTCCTCCATCTATTGAAACTTGCCATTGATAGGAATTAACTGCATTTGATACAATTGTGAATGTGGTACTTTGAAGTTCACATGCCGTATTGTTTTGTGGTTGGGTTGTGATAAGAATCGGTGCCGAAATAATATAATTTGCATTGGGATTTGTATATCCGGTTCCGCTAGTTACAATTCCATTTGAATTCACTACAAGCGGAATATTTCCTAAAAAACCATCCATGTTTGAGTCTAAAAAACCAGCTTCAATGACATCATTACACAAATCATTATCACTGTCCAATTCGATTGCATTATATAAGCCATCGCCATCCGTATTGGCTAAAATGTAATTTAAAATTCCGCTGTCGGAGGAAGTTTCTACTGCATTGGCCAATCCATTTGTTCCAAAATTTGCACCGTCTATTATTCCATTATTGTTTGTGTCTATAGCATTACTGCCCGACTCGTCTAAGTCATGAATACCATCATTGTCACTATCTAAATCCAAATAATCTGAAATGCCATCCATATCCGAATCGGCAGGAATAACACCACTTCCAAACGCATCGTCAATCCCATCATGATTAACATCTACATTAGAAATCGCAACAAAATTCTGTCCTTGCCCTTCTATAAAATCTAAGATAGAATCATTATCTGAATCCAAATCGAGTTGATCAGGGATGCCGTCACTGTCTGAATCTTTGGGCACACAAGTTGCAATTAATCGAAGTGCAACTCTACTCGTAACATCATCAGCAAGGTTTTTATTGGTTATGGTTATTGCATTCAACAAATATCCTCTGATTGAAAAAGTGCCTGTTCCTGTTGCTAAGGGAATAGAACTGTTTAGCCTAAAACGAATTTCAAAAGAAGAGAATTGTGTTACGCCACTTTCATAAATTCCATCATAATTAGAATCAATTAGTACTTGATCAGTAGGATTTAAAATGGTCAGGGTTCTATTAACAGGACAACTTATAATAATTTCTGTATTGGATGTAAATACATCACTAGCAGTTGCACTTGATGCATATTCTACAGCAAGGCTAATAGGGTTTGTGAAATTTGACACGGTATAACTGACTGTATTTCCTTTACCTTGGGATGCTTCGGTAACAAAATCACCATTAGCAAATCCAATATTTGGAGTAGGTGATGGGATTGCACTTCCCGAAAAAGAATTGGTTCCCGAAAAAGAATTAGTATAATTACCAACTGAGATGGTTCCTGAATTGGTATTGGTTAAATTAAAGTTTTGATTGCCATAGGATTCAGTACAATTAGTAACCCCATCGTTATCTAGGTCATTATCAATATTGTCATTTGCATTGTCATTATCTGTATCAGGCGGACAAGAACTTACAGGAATTGTATCAGAAATTAAGGTAGTGCCACAAGCTGAGATTGTTGCAGAAACAAAGTAATTCCCTGGTGAAGTTGGGTTTAAAATGCCTCCATTTGCTGCGGGTATTGGAACATTATTAAAATACCATTGAAAAGTATCAAATCCACTCAAGGTACTAACCTGAAGTTGCACATTAGGAATACAATTGGATTCCGATAAGTCAACTTTATTAAAAGTAATTTCGGGTTTAAAAGTAAAACCCGAATAAAAACCACCAAATGTTGCAGCGCCACTTGAACCGTATGAGGCTAAATACAATTGGCTTGTAGAAAATACAGAAACATTTCCCGAAAGACCTGTTATGGTATAGGTTTCATAGTTGGTATTCCCGATAACATTTATTGGGCCATTTATCGTTATGCCAGCCGGTAACGTGGCTAAGGTGTAATTTGTTCCATCAATGATGAAAGTTAAAGTTGATCCTGTTTCGGTTACAATGGTTACTCTTCCAGTAAAAGTTAAGGCACCAATTGAGTCCAAAAAAGGGATGTTGTCAATGACTTTTGGCGTTTGACAACTCAAAGGTGGTACAAAAAACATTTCTTGATTTGCCTGATCTGTACGTCCATTATCACCAACACTTTGATACGCAAAAACATCTTGAGATGTGCTAACGTACATATTTCCATTCATGGTATAATTTGTTCCATCAATAGCTGCATATTCTCCAGCATTTAGTGTATATGAAGCTGTCGTACTCCCGTTTAAAAACACTTGTGTATTGTTTATATCGGCTACAATCAATACTTTCTCAACAGCATCAAGACCGGTACTTCTAATAAAAATAAATTCTTGCCCCGTTCTTTCGGCAGAAACAATTTGGTCAAAACCTAAATCCAAATTGCTCATTTCGCCATTGGTGCCACCATAAGAACCACAATTTACAGCTATAGGTTTATCCGAAGTTACTAAAGACCCTATTAAACCATCTCTGTTGGGATCATTTGGACCTTGAACAGCCATAACAAAACTCTCGCCACTATTAAGAATAATTGGTAATGGAGTGTTTCCAACTAGTGAATTATTTATTAATACAACGCCAGGTTTTATATCTGAAAAACTTACGGTTGTGTTATTTTCAGTGGCCAAAATAGAAACAAAAGTATAATGACTAACGCCATATTGTGGTGCGTCTAAATTGGTAAAGGCACCAATTCTAAAATGTGTGCCTAATGCAGCTAGCCCTTTTGAAACCAATTCCCCTGCCTGATTTCCATTTCCAGCGGTAACTCTAACAGAAACATAAACCACATCATCGGCTTCTACAACATATCCTTTGTTATTTAAAACGGTGTTGGCCAAACTTGAGTTTACATGTACTTGTGTGTTAGTGCCAAATCCAATATTAAGCACATAAGGAATAGCTCTTGAAACTGTACCCGTAATGCTCACAGCTCCTAATTGATTAATTGTAAAATTTATTGGGGTAATACTAGGTGTAGAAATGTATAAATATTGATCTTCGGCAGCAATGTTATCCGACCCCGATAAAGGCGGGATATAATGCGTTTTGCTAAATTGTGCATTTGCAGTAAAGGTCAATAAAAGTATTAAAATTATGGCAATCTTTTTCATTGGCTAAAATTAGTAAAAAAAAATACAGTTTTATCGTTTCATCGCAAAATGCCCCTTAATATTCCTCCCGTTGCCCAAAGTGATGACAAACCAATAATCATCGGATAATAATTTATATTGGTTTAATTCACCATTCCAACCTTCATTATTGGGGTTGAAATTATAAATTAATTTACCAAATCGATCAAAGATTGAAACCGTTGCATTTGGGTAAAAACTTAAATTTTTTATTTCCCAAAGATCATGAATCCCATCACCGTTTGGGGTAAAATATTTAGGAAAATCCAATACGTAAATGTGTTGGTTCGCTTCTGGATTGCATCCGTTTTTATCTCTAACTACAACAAAATATTCATCGGGAACTACATTTGTAAATAATGAATTTTCTTGAAAATAAGATCCGTTTAAAGAATATTCATAATTGCCATTGCCAGAGACATTAATTTGAACAGTATTATTACTTCCTGAAAAATCATTAATATCAATGGAAGTAATGGTTGGTGAACTTGAATCAGAAATTGTAAAAGTCTTTGTAGCTTCACATCCAAAAGCATTTGTAACTGTTACGGAATAATCTCCAATTGAAACTATCAAAATTGTTGATGTTGTCTCTAAAGTATTCCACATATAACTACTAAAACCATTCGGCACTCCTATAAATAGGGTTTCCCTGGCGCATAAATACAAGTTTTCATGTTCAAAATTGGGTGGATCAAAGGCAATTATTTGAAGTGGAATGGGGATAATTCTATAACAATCTGGACCATTTATAATTCTGGCAAAAATGCTTTGGGCATTTGCAATTGTATTTGTAAAACTATTGGGCAAGGCATTTGTTTGAAGTATTGCATCATTATTATTGGAATAATATTCTACAAGTAAACCACTCGGCAATCCAGTAAGAATTATTGGAGAGACAGTTTGATTTAAATCGATGGTTGTTAAGCCGTCAAAAGTTCCATCTTCATCACAAATGGGTATTGGATTTATAATTGGTAATGGATTATTTGTGATTTGTAAATGTACAATTACATAACTAAGACAACCAAACGAATTGCTAACTCTTGCTATTAATTGATTGGTTGTAGTATTTTGATAGGCTGTAGTGTTGGTTATCTCATTCAATTGACTTTGAGCATTCAATAGACTTTCATAATAGGAAATTGTGTTGCCTTGTGTATTTCCTTGGGTAATAATGGAATTAAGATTGTTTAAATTAAAAGTTGTAATTCCATCATTATTGTCATCACATTGTGTTAATGTAACAGGAGTTGTGGGTGCGCCAACATATTCAATGGTGGCTTCACCCGAAGCAACACAAGTTGTGCTATTTATTGTAATTTCTACTTTGTAAATTCCGGGACTTGTAACGGTGTAAATTGGATTGATTTCTCCTGTTATTTCTATACCGTTTTTGAACCATTTATAGGAATTAATTCCTGATTCAGTAGCGTCTAAATCATAAGTATTCCCGAAGCAAATTGGATTATTCGTTGCAATTAATCGGTTTGGACCTAAATCTTTTCCAATACTAAAACTTCCTCCTTTAAGAAAAATAGCGGAATCATACTGTGGATTAGTTTCATCGGCGATTACTAATTTAATATGATAAGTTGTTCCAGGAATTACATCTGCTTTTGCTGTCATTATAACAGTTTGCCCATTAAAGTTTATTGGTGAGACACTAGAATTGTAGCTTCCAAAATAAGTCTCGTTTTGAGCAGTACAGCCACTACCAGAAGTAATCAATGGATGAACGGTTGTTACTTTTACGGGAATATTTGTGGACGGAATAAGCGCTAAATTTTGATAATTACTGGAACTCCCAACTTCTTTTAATAAAAAAGCAAAACCATCCGAATAATGACATGGAGCTGCATCATGATATTCTTCAGAAGCAAAAATATAATCAAAACTAATTTGACCAGTTAAAGGAATAAAGTCAAACTCTAAAATGGTAGCGTTTGATGTGTTTGAGATGCTTAAAGCTTGCTCTAAATCGGCATCACCAAACCAATTTCCAGCATCTTCACTTAATAGAGAGTTGTTTGGACCTTGAGTTGAAACTGCTTTACTGGTACTTAAAACGATACCATCAGCAAAGGGAAAACCACTTGAGCCAGCATTAAAATAACCAAAACTTTGTTGCCCAGTTCCAAAATCACCCCCGCTAACTGCAAAATTTGAAACCGTTGCGCAAGTACTGCTTATCAAAACATTTTCTACTAATTGTTGTGCGGTGTAAGTATCATTAACAGCAATGTTTTGTGCCCCTATAGTTTCGGTATGGAACGGTGAGTTAGAAGTAATAAGAAAAGACATATGGCTTATTCTGATGGGTCAATATCGTTTAACTTGTG
>CAIMMM010000044.1 GCA_903842575.1 uncultured Bacteroidota bacterium
AATATGGAAGGAAGAGGTTCGCTTCGTGATATTAAAGAAAAGACAGAAGCTACAGATAAGCGTTTAGAGTTAATTGATTTTTTAGAAAACTTCAGTATTCGTACTGTATTAACCGCACATCCCACACAATTTTATCCAGGTGCTGTTCTTGGGATTATCACCGATTTAACAGAAGCCATTCGTCTTAACGATTTAATTCAGATTAAACAGTTATTGGCACAATTGGGTAAAACTCCGTTTATCAAAAAAGAAAAACCATCCCCTTTCGATGAAGCCGTAAGTTTAATTTGGTATTTGGAAAATGTATTCTATTCAACTATTGGAGAGATGCTGCAGTATTTACAAAAGAATATTTTTTATGAAAATACTATTGAAAATCCGATAATTAATTTAGGATTTTGGCCTGGTGGGGATAGAGATGGCAATCCATTTGTTACCACAGAAATTACCGAAAAAGTAGCGAATAGATTAAGAACTTCCATTCTTAAATGCTACTATTTTGATATAAGAGCATTAAAAAGGAAATTAACTTTTAACGAAGTCGATACTATTATTGCCAACTTAGAATACAAGTTGTACCGCTCTGTTTTTTATTCACAAGGAGAACTTTTTATTTCAATGGAAGAGCTCATTAACGAACTCAACATCGTAAAGCAAATTATTATTAATGAACACCAATCTCTTTATTTAGATGAGGTTAATATGTTATTGCAAAAAATAAATCAGTTTGGATTTCATTTTGCATCTTTAGATATTCGTCAAAACAGTCGCATTCACAATGAGGTTTTTGCGGATATTATTTCCTTTTTGAAAAGAGAAAAATCTTTCTGTTTTCCTGAAGATTTTGAGAAACTATCCGAAGAGAGCAAAATGGAAGTTGTTTCAAATCTTAAATTTGATTTGAATAATCATTTTTTTGAAAATGAGCTAACACGTTCCACCCTTGATACTATAAAATTAATGCGTGAAATTCAAGTTAGAAACGGTGAGAAGAGTTGTAATCGGTACATCATTAGCAATAATGAAAGCGCTTTAAATGTCGTGGAAACCTTTGCCATGTTCCGATTGTTAGATTGGGAAAATCCAACGGTTGATATTGTACCCCTTTTTGAATCGGTGGAAGATTTACAAGAAGCGCATCATATTATGGAGCAATTGTATGAAAACGTTGCCTATAGAAATCATTTAAAACAACGAAAAGACAAACAAACTGTGATGCTTGGCTTTTCTGACGGAACTAAAGATGGTGGTTATTTAATGGCGAATTGGAGCATCTACAAAGCCAAAGAAACCATTACAGAAATCTCCCGGAAATATGGTGTTAAAGTTATTTTCTTTGATGGTCGCGGCGGACCACCAGCACGAGGAGGAGGAAAAACACATAAATTTTATGCGTCCTTGGGTTCTACTATTGAAAATAATGAAATACAAGTTACCGTTCAGGGCCAGACAATTAGCTCCAATTTTGGAACCATTGATTCTTGCCGTTATAATTTAGAAAATTTATTGAGCGCTGGTGTTGCCAATCAAATCTTTAATGAAAATGAAAATGATTTGTCTTCAGCAGATATTGAAATTATCGATACGTTAGCCAAATTGAGCTATGAAAAATACACCAATTTTAAAAATCACCCAAAATTTTTACCCTATTTGGAGGAAATAAGTACGCTGAAATTTTATTCCAAAGCCAACATTGGTAGCCGTCCTTCCAAGCGAAATACAGATAAAAAATTAAACTTTGCTGATTTACGCGCTATTCCTTTTGTAAGTTCATGGAGTCAATTGAAACAAAACGTTCCTGGATTTTTTGGAGTTGGAGTGGCCTTAAAACATTTTGAAGATAACCATCGTTGGGAAGAAGTTCAAAGCCTCTATGATGATTCTTTGTTCTTTAGAACACTATTAGAAAACAGCATGATGTCCTTAGCAAAATGTTTTTTTCCATTGACTGCCTATTTGAAAGACAATAAGGAGTTTGGTAAATTCTGGCAAATAATTTATGATGAATTTTTGGAAACCAAACGCTTGTTGCTCAAAATTGCAGGGCACAAAGAACTCATGGAAAACTATCCCGATGGGAAAGCTTCTATTGCTATGCGGGAGCAAATTGTATTGCCACTTTTAACCATACAGCAATATGCATCCTCTCAAATAATTGAAATGAAAAAGAGGCAAACTGTTGACGAAAAATTAATAAATGTCTATGAAAAATTAGTTATGCGTTCACTTTTTGGAAATACAAATGCAAGTAGAAATTCAGCTTAAAAAAACATATCATGAAAAAATCAGAATTAAAAATAAATGAATATGCAGTTTTTTTTGCGCCTTATATAAATAATGTAGATGACGTGGAATTAGTTGAAGAACTCGAAATATCAGTGCATCGTTTGATAAAGTTTGTGCAAAATATTCCCATGGATAAATTTGACTACCGTTATGCAGAAGGGAAGTGGACTATTAAAGATATTTTGCAACATTTGATAGATGCCGAACGAATTTTTGCTTATCGAGCCTTGCGCTTTGCCAGAAATGATAAAACAAAATTAGCGGGATTTAATGAGAATAGTTTTGTTGAAAATGTGGTTGCAAACAGTAGAAGCATCATGGATTTATTAACCGAGTTAGCTGTAGTCCGACAAGCTACTTTATCCCTTTTTAAATCTTTTTCAAATGAGGTTTTGATGCGTGTTGGTATTGCGTCTGATAATGAAATATCGGTTAGAGCTATTGGATTTATTATTATTGGACATCAAAATCACCATCAAAGGATTTTTGAGGAAAGATATTTATAATATTTAACCGCAAATTTGCAAATTATGAATTCTTATTAAAAGAATGAAATTTGCGAATTTGCGGTTATTTTAAAATTAAAAGAATAAAGAGCTAGCTACTTATATTATTCGTCTTCTTCGTCTTCATTCTCTAAGTTGTTATCCGAATCGTTGAAATCATCGTCGTCGTCATCATCATTATCATCCGAATCTCCTTTATCATCTAACAAATCCATTTCTTCATCATCCTCTTCGGCAGTAATGGCATCTTCATCATCGTCTAATCCTTTTATTGGTTCGATAGGTTCAATTACAGAATCAATATCTTCTTCCTCGTCGTATTTTTCCATACGACTTGCCAATTTTGTACTTACTTTAACCAAGTAAATAGTATCGTCTGTTTTTACTTCAACAGCTTCAATCAATTCGTTTTGTGCATTTCTAAAACGAATGATATGTGAATCATCATATCCTTCTGGAAATTTATCAACCAATAGGTTTAAAATATCACCGGTTAGTTTAGCATAATCTACAATAATTCTTCTCATAAAAAAATGTTTTATAAATCTAAAATGTAAGCAAAAAATAAGGGGACCACAATGGTAGCATCCGATTCTATAATAAACTTAGGAGTTTTAATGTCTAACTTCCCCCAAGTAATTTTCTCATTTGGAACAGCACCCGAATAGGAGCCATAACTTGTAGTTGAATCTGAAATTTGGCAAAAATAACTCCAAAAAGGAACATCGTGCATTTCCATATCTTGATACAACATAGGCACCACGCATATTGGAAAATCGCCTGCAATTCCACCACCAATTTGAAAGAATCCTATTCCTTTACCACTACAATTTTTAGGATACCAATCGGCCAACCACATCATATATTCAATACCACTCTTCATTGTAGTTGGTTTGAATTCTCCTTTAATACAATAGGAAGCAAAAATATTTCCCATCGTACTGTCTTCCCAACCTGGAACAATAATAGGTAAATTTTTCTCGGCTGCAGCAACCATCCATGAATCTTTTGGATCAATTTCGTAGTATTGTTTTAATACTCCGGAATTTATCATTTGATACATAAATTCATGAGGTAAATATCGTTCTCCAGCTTTGTCGGCTTTGTTCCAAATATGAAATAAATGAGATTGTAATCTTCTAAATGCTTCTTCTTCAGGAATGCAGGTGTCAGTTACTCTATTATAATGATTTTCTAATAAATCCCATTCATCTTCAGGGCTCAAATCACGATAATTAGGCACACGTTTATACGAATTGTGTGCTACCAAATTCATAATATCTTCTTCAAGATTAGCACCCGTACAAGAGATAATATGCACCTTGTCTTGACGAATCATTTCGGCTAGTGATTTACCCAACTCTGCTGTGCTCATTGCGCCAGCAAGCGTAATCATCATTTTACCATTATCAAGCAAATGTTCTTCATATCCTTTTGCAGCATCAACAAGTGCGGCTGCATTAAAATGCAAATAATGTTTTTCGATAAACTGACTTATAGGACCTTTGCTCATTTTGTTTCAATCTGTTCACCTTGGCGAATCAGTTTCTATTTAATTAATATTTATTGTAGTATTATTTGCGTCAAAGAAAAACTTTTTTTCTGAATACTACAAACAGAAAATAACAAACTATTTTTTATTATATCCTAATATATCCAATACATGATCGGAAGTTTGTTGTTCCGAAAAAACTTCGGTAGCAATGATGCCATTTTCATCTCTGTCAATCAAAATATGTTTGGGTTGAGGAATCAAACAGTGGTGTAATCCGCCATAACCACCAATAGTTTCTTGGTAGGCTCCCGTATTGAAAAAACCAATATATAAGGGTTTTTCTTTATTGTATTTTGGCAAATAAATAGCGTTCATGTTTTGTTCCGAATTGTAATAATCATCACTATCACAAGTAAGTCCGCCAAGAAGCACCCTCTCATAAGTATCATTCCATCGGTTTACGGCAAGCATTACAAAACGCTTGTTGATGGCCCAAGTATCAGGTAAAGTGGTGATAAATGAACTGTCAATCATGTTCCACTTTTCTCTATCATTTTGCTGTTTTTGATACAAAACTTGATAAATAGCACCGCCACTTTCACCAACAGTATAGGAACCAAATTCTGTAAAAATATGCGGAACATCAACTTCCGCTTCCTCACAAGCAATTTTCACCTGATTAATAATTTCATCAATCATATATTGGTAATCATATTCAAAAGCCAGTGAGTTTTTGATAGGAAATCCACCACCAACATTCAAACTGTCCAACGAAGGACATTCTTTTTTCAACGCAACATATACTTTGATACATTTTACCAATTCATTCCAATAATAAGCCGTATCCATTATCCCTGTATTGATAAAAAAGTGCAACATTTTCAGTTCCAATTTTTTATTTTCATGGATTTGTTTTCTATAAAAAGGTAAAATGTTTTTGTATCCAATACCCAAACGAGAGGTGTAAAACTCAAATTTCGGCTCTTCTTCGGCAGCAATTCTAATTCCTATTTTAAATTTCCCTTTAATTTCAGCTTGTAATAAATCCAATTCTTCATAATTATCAATGATAGGAATTGTTTTGGAATAACCGCCATTAATTAATCGAGCAATATTAGTAATGTATTCATCTCTTTTAAAGCCATTGCAAATCACATACGTATTCTTTGTTATTTTGCCAGTTTCCATCAATTTCTCCACAATATTAATATCAAAAGCAGAAGAGGTTTCAATGTGAATATTGTTTTTGAAAGCTTCATTCATGATGTATTCAAAATGGGAGCTTTTGGTGCAATAGCAATAGTAATATTTACCCTCGTATTTATTCTTATCCATCGCATTTCTAAACCAGCCTTTGGCTCGTTGAATACTTTTGGTAATTTGCGGTAAATAGGTGAATTTTAATGGTGTACCATAATCTTCTACTAATTTCATTAAATCGATATTATGAAATTGCAAGTTATCTTTGTTCAAAGTAAATTCCTCTTGAGGAAAGTAGAACGTTTGGTTTATTAAGTCGTAGTATCTTGTGTTCATTGAGTTATATGTGTATTAAATTAAATTTATTGAAATAAAAATAATCTAAAATTCAAACTCGAATATTTGCATATATAATAGGTAATTTTTCCTGAAACAAAAAGGCTGTCTGCGAACACAACTCAATAGAATTAGCTTTCAATCTTAAAAAATGATTGGTGACAGCAAAGAAATTAAAGCTATATTCTTGGCTGTAAGTTGAGTAAAAAGCGCTATTGTTATTTTTGTTCATTAGGGCAAATGTAAAAAAATATATTTCCGAATTGCAAGAAAAAGTATTAAAAAAAAATTAAGTTTTATAATCCTCAAAAGCAGCGTTAATCATTTCATTATCTGCATGTTGGTTTATGATAATTTTCCCAATTCCATCCAGTAGTGCAAATTGAATTTTGCCATACTCATTTTTTTTGTCATGAATGAGTAAATTGAGTATAGGTTGCAGGTCATTTTCATCAAAAACTACAGCATTAAAAATAGAGGTAATACTATTTTTAATTTCAGTATATTCAGCTTCCGAAATCAGATTTTTTTGCATGGAAATGTGACTTTCCAATATTATGCCGATTGCAATAGCTTCTCCATGGAGCAAGGTTTTTTTATTCCCGTTTTCAAGAAAGTAACTCTCAATAGCGTGTCCAAGTGTGTGTCCAAAATTCAATGCTTTTCTAATGCCATTTTCGGTTGGATCCTGCATTACAATTTCGTTTTTTATTTCCACCGACCGATGAATTAAAGTGTCAAAATCGGCAAAATCAATGGCTTTTAAATCTAAAAATTGTTTCCAATAAGTGCTATCGAAAATCAATCCGTGTTTTAGCATTTCTGCCAATCCCGAACGCATTTCTGTTTGTGGCAGTGTTTCAAGATATTCGGAATCAATAAGTACCATTTTCGGGACGTTAATCACGCCAATCTGATTTTTTAAATTTCCTAAATCCACACCGTTTTTGCCACCAATTGATGCATCTACCATTCCCAAAAGTGTTGTTGGAACATGGATAAAATCAATCCCACGTTTGAAAGTGGAAGCGACAAATCCGCCAATATCAGTAATGACGCCACCACCAACATTGATAAGGATACTTTTTCTATCGCCACTGAGTTCGGTTAAAGCGGACCAGATTTCTACACAAGTGGCTATGTTTTTCTCACTTTCTCCCGATTCTATCTCAATGATTTCAATTGTTTTTTCGGTGGCTAGAAAGGGTAAAAATATTGGTAAACAAAATTCATTGGTTTTATCATCAACAAGAATGAAAATATTGGAATAGTTATTTTCTTCGATAAAACTGGATAGTATTTCATATCCTTTTTCACCAAAATGTATGGGATAACCGTTGGCTTTAATGGCTTGCATTTTGTTTAATTTTGTTAGGCAAAATAAGGCAAATTTTGATAAATAATCGCTAAAGTCTGCCTATATTTGTGTACTTATTTTATAAAAATGGAAAAAATATTCAACAATACCCAAACTGCCTTTGCTCTAAAAAGTGATACCGAATTAGAAAGAGCCTATTTCTTATTCAAATTGATAGCCAATGAACCATTAGTACGTATAGGAACTGCCGTCACAAATTTTGCATTGAAAGCACATTTACCTGTAGAAGGCTTGATTAGAGCATCTGTTTTTGACCATTTTTGTGGAGGAGTTAATGAAGAAGACTGTTTGACCGTTGTTGATAAAATGTACACTAAAGGTGTTTCTTCCGTTTTGGACTATTCCGTCGAAGGCAAAGAAGAAGAAGAACAATTTGATGTAGCCCTCAATATGACTTTAAAAACCATTGAATTTGCTAAAGAACGTAAAGCAATTCCGTTTGCAGTATTTAAACCAACCGGATTAGGACGATTGGATTTATATGAAAAAGTAGGAGCACATCAATCTTTAACTACCGATGAACAGCAGGAATGGAATAGGGTAGTGGCACGGTTTGATTCGGTTTGTAAAGAAGCCCATAAAAATAATGTTGCCTTATTGATTGACGCTGAAGAAAGTTGGATGCAAGATGCCGCTGACGAATTGGTTACAGAAATGATGCGCAAATACAATAAAGAAAAAGCTATTGTTTTCAATACCTTGCAAATGTATCGTTGGGACAGACTACACTATTTAAAAACATTGCATGAGCAAGCTAAATTGGAAGGATTTTATATAGGAATGAAACTTGTTCGAGGAGCATACATGGAAAAGGAAAATGTTCGTGCCGAAGAAAAGGGTTATCCAACACCAATTTGTATTTCAAAAGAGGCTACAGATAAAAATTATGATGAGGCCGTTAATTATATGATGGAGCATTTAGATAATATGTCAATTTTTATGGGTACACATAATGAAGAAAGCACCTATAAATTATTAGAAATGATGCAAGAGAAAAGTATTTCTAAAAATAATAACCAAATTTGGTTCGGGCAATTATATGGCATGAGCGACAATATCAGTTACAATTTGGCTGCATATGGTTATAATGTTACAAAATATTTACCTTTTGGACCCGTTCGAGATGTTATGCCTTATTTAATTAGAAGAGCAGAAGAAAACACATCTGTAGCTGGTCAAACAAGTAGAGAATTGAATTTAATAAAAACAGAACGGAAAAGAAGAAAAGAAAATAGATAATCATGCCAAAACCTCAAGAGATTGGAGTTTTATTTCTTTGTAAAACACCTTTTTTAATAAAATAAATTTTTAGATTTAAGTTGATAAATTCACTAATTTATAAATGATTTCATATCAATAAATTTACGCTGATTTATTTTTTAATTGTATGAAAACCAGTAATTAATCAAAGGTTTTTATAAATTGTTTTTAGTGCAAATTACCATTCTTAATTCTAAATTTGTTATTATTTTATAAATTGTAACCCCAAAAACTTGGTAAAATATCTCTATAATATGAACTTCACAATAAAAGTAAATTTCTTACACTTTAAATTAATTGTTTTACTTTTTATTTTATTTAATACTACTGGTTATTCTCAAAACTTGTTGAATAATGGTAATTTTGAATTAGGATATAATGTTGGTTATCAAGGAGGGCAGACTCCAAATTACACTTATATAACCACCCCATATAGTGGAACAACATCTGCTGGAAATTGGGCAATTTTCACCAATCCACAGCCAGTAAATACGGGAGCTTTTATTTCAACAACTGATCACACTTCAGGAATTGGAAACATGATGATTGTTGATGGTACTGGAGTTGGAGGGCAACAAAGGTTCTGGAAAGCAGGAACCAATGGAAGTGGTGTTTGTGGGTTAACAGTAGGAGTTACTTATACTTTTTCTTATTGGATACGGTCTGTTTTTAATACAGTTGGTGGTAGTTATGCAAACATAGGTGTCCAGTTCAATAATGCCAATAATATAATACTTGTTTCGGGTTCCGCTACAGCACCATTAGTAGTAAATGGATGGCGAAAAGTGACTTATACCTTTACTCCAACCAACGCTTGTGTAAATATTGAAATGTATAATAATAACACGGATTTTGCGGGTAATGATTTTGCTATTGATGATATTTCATTAACTGCGCCAGCACAACCCTTAGCAGTTACCTATTCATTTTCAAATTCTTCCTGTCCCAATGCAAATGATGGTTCAATTGTTATATATGGAATCAATGGAATAGCACCCTATGTTTCTTATTCTATATCCGGACCTGTTTCTCAAATCAATTTAATAAATGGTGTTTTTACAGGGCTTCCACCAGGAACTTATTCTATTTCTGTAACGGATAGTAATAGTCCAGCAGCAACTGCAACTTTGCTAAATATTATAATTTCGGAACCATCTAATTTAATTTTAAATTCACCTACATCAATTTGTTTAGGAGGTTCAACTTCTTTATCAGTAAGTGGTGGTTCAACAGGATATACTTGGACAGCAGTTCCAGCAGATGCAACTTTAATAGCACCAAATACTGCAACACCAAGTATTAGCCCCTCACAAACTACAGCCTATACTGTTACTTCAACAACTACAACAAATAGGCAGTTAATTTTTAATGGCGATTTTTCATGGGCTAATATTGGCTACACTACAGATTATCAATTCCTATCTGTTACAATACCCGCTGGCGCGCAAAAAACATATGGAATAGCCCAAAATTCTCAATCTTGGTTTGCTGGCTTTTCTCCTTGTACTGCAACTCTTGGTTTTGGAAACATGATGGTCGTTGATGGGTCAACCTTTAATGGTGGGAATGACAAAGTATGGTGTCAAACGGTTCCTGTAATTCCAGGTCAGAATTATACGTTTAGTTATTGGGTTCAAACTGTTGCGGCTTCCAATTTAGCAAATATTGATGCAGTTATAAATGGAGTTTCTGTGGGTACTTCATTTGCACCTGCAGGGGTTTGTGGATGGGTTCAAAGATCTTATGTATGGAATTCAGGAGCAAGTACTACAGCACAAATTTGTTTATATGACAGAACAATTGCATCAAACGGAAATGATTTTGCATTAGATGATATTTCCTTTACAAATGCTACGACTTGTAATTTATCCAATAGTGTTACCATAACGGTAAATCCAATTTTAAGCCCAACAATTAGTTGTGGAGTTTCAACGTCTAATTCAGTTGAGTTCACCTGGTCTTTGGTTAATGGCGCTTCTGGATATAATGTATCCTATCAAATAAATGCAAATCCAATCGTAAATATTGGTCCCATTGGAAATTTTACTACCTATCTTGTAAATGGTTTGAATGTAGGAGACAATGTTACTATTACTGTAACCCCTTCAGGATTAGCAGGTACTTGTTTTACTTCAAGTTCCCAGGCATGCGCAGCAACTGCTTGCTCTATACCTACTGCAAGTGCTACGGTTCAACCCACATGTACAACTCCAACAGGAACCATAGTTATCACAGCTCCAATAGGAGTAACTCTTGAATATAGTGTGAATGGAATAACGTATCAAGCGAGTCCAATTTTTACAGGATTAGCATCAAACAATTACAATGTAACAGTTCGAAATACTACTAATGGCTGCGTTTCAACGGCAACAATTATTACAATAAATGCCATCCCAACAATTGCTATACCTACTGCAAGTGCAACGGTCCAACCTACATGTGCAATACCAACAGGAACAATAGTTGTCACAGCTCCAACAGGCCCAAATCTTGAATATAGTGTGAATGGAATAACGTATCAAGCTAGTGCTACCTTTTCAGGATTGGTTCCAAACAATTATAATGTTACGGTTAGAAATACTGCTAATGGTTGCATTTCAACAGCAACAATTGTTATTATAAATGCAATCCCTTCAGTAGCCATTCCAAATATTTCAGTTACTCAACAACCCAATTGTACTATTTTTACGGGAACGATAGTGGTTAATTCTCCTCTAGGTGTTTCTCTTGAATATAGTTTAGACGGTGTTGTTTTTCAATCAAGTAATACCTTTACTGGATTAACTCCAAATAATTATACCCTCACTGTTAGAGATGTTTTAAATGGATGTTCTGCTATTTCTGCACCAATAGCTATAATTAATAGCGTTAATGATGTCGTTGTCAATTCCAATCCTCCATCCCTAGAATACTGCGACCCAAACAACGATGGCTTTGGTATCTTTGATTTAACACAAGTCGTAAACTTCATAACTGGCGGTAGTCCATACCTTGTAAGTTTCCATGAAACCCTAACAGATGCTAATGTTAACGGTACTGCCATCTCAAATCCAACAAATTATGACAACATTGATTTAAATACGCAAACGATTTACATTAGAGTTCAATCCAATGCAACGAGTTGTTATGAGATTGTCCAACTCCAATTAAATATCAATCCCACACCAGAGGCTACCACACCAGCGGATTACCACACCTGTGATGACAACTACGATGGTTTTGCCAATTTTAATTTAACCACTAGAGCGAGTGAAGTATTAGGGGCTATA
>CAIMMM010000045.1 GCA_903842575.1 uncultured Bacteroidota bacterium
CTTAAAAAATAATTAAAAAAAATCTTGTTAAAAAGCTTTTTTTAATTATTTTTTTTTACTTTCACAACAATTAGACACTTAAATATGAGATACTTATTAATTATAATTGTTGTTTTAAGTGCTAAAGTTTCTGCCCAAACTGAATTCTTTCATTCTAAAATTCCTTTTACAGAAGAGCACTTATCAAAATTCTATTCCTCTTTTAGTATCGATAGCTCTCAAGTCTATTTTAATGCTAATGATTATTATGTTCATGCTTACGACAAGAAAACAGGGGTTTTAAATTGGTCTTACTATCTTGCCAACAAGACGAATAATGCACCTATCTCCTATCAAACTAACTTATTTGTAAGCAAACATCTCAGTGAGTACATAGACAAAATTGTACAACTTAATACCATAACTGGCAACACGATTCAAACCCTAGTGATTGAATCCATCAATACCCAACCCGTTTTCAAGGAAAACGTAATGTATTGTTCAGGGATTGATACGGCAATTGGAGGAGCTGTTATGGCTTATGATTTGAAAAAAAACAATGTGATTTGGGAAAAGTTCATTGCGCACGGCGTAGATAAGCAACCTTATTATTTAAAGGACAAAATCATTGCCAATGCCGAAGAAGACAACTGGTTTGAATTGGATTACAACGGAAAATTGTTAGACACTACCTGTGAGTACAAAACCAATTTGTTTGTTGAAGACATAAAATGTGTACAAAACTATGTGCATCGAACCCACGACAGCAAAGGTATTTCACAGTCCTTTTTGCAAGAGTATTTTGGAGATTATGAAAATCTAAAAGTGGATTCAAATAATAATTATACCTTTTTATTGGGCTACTCAAAATTGATGATTTTAAAAGACAACCTTGAAATTGACAAAGAGATTAATGTGGACGAAATGGTGACCCTTCCGGAAAAGGCTATAAATGGCTATCGAGAAATATTAAAAATAGAAGACAATACCATTTGGTTTTTCTATAAAAACCTAATGGTGGTTTATGATTACATAAATTTCAAAACCATTAAAACCATTGATTTATCATCATGGAGACCACATCAAGTAGTTTTAGATGACACCCAATTATGGTTGATTTCTGAAAACGATGGCCAGTTGTTTGGATTAAATCTCATTTATTCAAAAAAAGAACTGGAGGTACAAAAAAATATCAACAAAAAATAAACTTAATAATCAATACTAAACTCTAAAATTAAACACTATGAAAAAACTATTAACAATTTGCTTATTAATAGCAACATCTTATGCAGTAAAAGCACAAGAAAGTAAAACCTATTACTATTTTGCCTTCGGCACTGAAACTGGTATCCCTGATAAAGTATATATCACACCCTTAAAAACTATTACCATCAACGAAAAAACGCATTTTGCCATTACAGATGCTGGTGCAGCAAATCAATTTAGAGATTTTATGGAGGCAGAATATAATAATTTGAATGGAAGATTTTTTTCAGATGGAGATGTTTATTTTAGTGGGTATTTTGATGAGGCAAAGGCAACAGAATATTATAGAAGCACCTTAAAACGTTACGAGAGTGTTGTTAAAATCTACGAATTTCAATATATACCAGAAAAAAGATAAAAAATAACAGAATGAAAAAACTAATCACAATTTTCATGCTAATCGCTACAATATCAGTAGTAAATAGCCAAAATACAAATGTTAGAGCGCAGGGAAATTATTATTCTGCAAAAAGCAATTTCCAATCTAAAAACTTTGAAGAAGCTTTAAAGTATGTAAATAAATGTAAAGCAGCTTTATTGGGAACCAATCGTGAATTGCAATATTTGCACATTTTAGCAGCGTTTAAACTTAATAAATATGAAGAAGCCGCTAAAGAACTTCAAACCTATTTTGATATGGAAGAAAAGAAATTAAAAATTGTTAATTTTGATAAATCCGTAGATAGGTTATCGGATGATGAAACCAAAGAACTCTCGATGTTGATTGATCCAATTCTGGAATCGGCTGAACACAGAAAAAATAATCCTTGTAATAGATGTAATGGGTCAGGATTGATGAAAAAAAGTATTGCCTGTGGTGATTGCTCAGGAAGAGGGAATTTAAGAGAAAAATGTAAAGTATCTGAATGTTATAATGGAAAGATAGATTGCAACTGTCAAGGTTGTGGAAATATGGATGGAGTATATAAGATCTATGGTTGTAGCGAGGGAAAACATTCGTGTGATAACGAAAGTCCGTGGTCATCATTTGGAAGTGCTGGCTCATTTAGACAATGGAGAAGAGATTGTGTTCGTTGTGATAATGGTTCATATAATTGTTCAAAATGTAAAGGCACAGACTATATTGATATTGATTGTAACAAATGTAATAATACAGGGAGCGTAGCCTCTGCATACGAGGAAGTAACCTGTAATAAATGCTATGGTAAAGGGTTTTAAATCATAAAAGTTTTAACTATAAATATCAAATTTTAAAATTATGAAAAAAGGAATCACAATTGCGCTTTTACTCGTTTGCCTGAACCTCTTTGCACAGGAAACAAAACCGTGGCTATTTATTGGATATTTCAACACTGCGAAAGGAATTTGTGCCGATAGAATTTGTGTTCGTGAAGAAATTAAAGACCTAGCAGAATACAAAATACGTAGTCAACAATTTAACGCAGAGCATATCGGTTTTAGTCCTTCGTCTGAATATGTAACCGAAAAACAGTGTGTTATTATTTGCGAATTTACAACTAACCGTTCTGTATTCAAGTGTTTTCCAAAAGGGAACAAGGCTTTTAAAGCCTATACAATTGAAGACTGCAGAAAATTGATGGAAGAAGACAGAATTTTATTTGAAAAGAATCGTTCCGTTCAGCCTAAATCAATATATGAGCGACAAGCTATTGGTGGAAAACAAAAGCAAACCGTTACTGAAGATTTTGGAGGTGTTGCAGGCAAGTTTTTTTTAGTTGGGGAATCAAATGGAGTTGACCTTGTGGTAGCTCAATTATCGAACAAAACAACTAATAAGTTGGCTACTGTTTTACTTCAAGCAGATGATGGTAAAATGACAGTTGAATACATTAATCCTGGAGAAGTGTTAACAAAAAAATACAATACCAAAAAACTGGAAATCCAAGTACTTTACCAAGAGAGCGATAAACCAAAGACCAAAATAAATACAATTGAATTTGTGAAGGAACAGGTAAAAAAAATAATTATTAATAAAAATGGTAAGTTAGAGGAGAAGGAATTGACGGCATTTAGTATCAGAGGATAAAATAATTCTAATTAAATAAAAAATATATAAAATGAAAACATCACATTTTTCAATCCCCTTTTTTTTAATCCTTTGCATAGCGACAAATGCTTATTCTCAGTTAAATTCTAGTAGTAAATCAGTCCAGGTGCATAATCCAGATGCTCGATTTACCATGAGAGTAGAAAAAATATGGTCAAATATGGGAGGACAAGAGGAATATAGGTTTTATGTGCAGAATAATACTTCCCAAGAATTTAAACTAACCATAAACGTTACACTTGATTTAGCGTGTGTAGGTACAAAATCTTTTGATCTTGGGATTGGTGCTTGGCAACCTGAAACAAATGCCGAAGGACGTATAGTTTATCTTAGACCAAATGGACGCTTTGAACCCAAAGACGATTATTTTCATATGTATTCAGGTGGTGTTGATAATGGAAGGGCATGTCGCTTAACCGATGGCGATTCGTTTACTCTTTTGAATGAAATGCAATATAATATCACCTCTGTAATAAACGTAACAGAACGAAAAGCGAATGAGGAGCAAAAGAAAATAAAGGAAGCGGTATTGAAACAAAAACAATTGGATGATGAAAAAAGCGAAAGGGAAGCACAAGCCAAAGAGGCAGCCGACAAAAAAACAATAGCAGATGCAGAAAAGCAAAAGCAAGCCGCCAACTCATCTTCTAAAAACAATAGTCAATCTAGTTCAATCAACAATAATAACAACAAACAAAGTGGAGAGATAACTAATATGTCTGAATATGTAGGTATGGAAGGCTCTAACGAATCTATTAAGGTTTACCAACAAAATGGTCGTTATTATATTAAAAACCAAAATGGAAGCACCACAGAAACAGACAAACAGTATTTCGACAAAATTCAAACCGTTAGTGCTGGCAATGCACAAATTGCTGCTAATAACGAACAAATAAGAAAACAAAATGACCCTCTTGCCAATTATAAAGAGCCAACAACAAATTCTTATAATAATAACCCAATGACTAATTCGAATTCAACTAGTAATTCCTATACACAGGCTGCAAATGCAATTGGATCAGCGTTAACCCAATGGGGGGATCAAATGGCAGCAGACAGATTAGCTAATGAACAAAGGCAACAAGAACAAGCTGAAATATTAGCAGAGAAAAATGCATTAATAGCACAAGACAACCAGAGCAAAGCCGTGCGTTATTTTAAAAATGATCTCGACAAATATTTAGTAGCTGCTGAAAACGGAAATGAAAAAGCTAGAATGAGATTATATTTTGAAACGCTCCAATACTTCAGGTTATATAAATATTCTGTCGAATATATGATACCAAAAGCTGAAGAATGGCTCATAGAAGCCGCTAAAAACAAAAATAATTTTGCAATGGATATAATTGGATTTAAAGCCATTTACTTCAGAAGTTGGCAAAAATACGGATATAATGTAGAAAATTTTGGTTACAATAATGAACAAGGTATGTTATTACTTGAGGAATCTGCTAGTTTAGGTAGCCTGGATGCAATGATGACCCTGGCAAAATACTATAATAGAAAGGGGAAAGATTATGGCTCAAACGCAGAAAAAGCATTTTATTATTATTCTGAAGCAGCTAAAAAAGGTAGTCCTACGGCAATGCTTCATTTAGGAAATATATATAGAGACCAAAATACTGATTATGGAGGGGTAAAATATAAATCTATACCAAAAAATAATGTCCTTGCTTTTAGTTGGTTTTGCAAAAGTGCAGCCTGCACAGGATTTAAAGAGACCGCGTTTGGAGAACTTGGATTTGAAGGTGGTTCAGAATTTGAAGGTGCTATTTACAACGAATTATCAAAAATGTTTGATGGAGGATTAGGCGTTAAAAAAGACAAGTTAATTGCTGAAAAATTTGATAAAGCTTATTGGGATTATATTAGTCCAAATAACGCAAATTATCGAATTCCTTCTCAAAAATTGTATGACGATTATCTAGCTCCAATAAATACCAATAGATGGGGTGATAATCCTCAAGACAATGCTACTAACCCTATAAAATCAGACAATACAAATAGTACAAACAATACTATTAATCTACTAAAATCAGGGAATACAAATAGCGCAAACAATACTTTAAATTTACTTAAATCAGAAAATAAAAATAGTGCAACCAACACTACAACATCAATAACTGAAACTTCAACTTTAGATGAAAAAGCTGAATATGAAAAAGTAAAAATTGATTACAAAGCGGGAACTATTTCAAAAGAGGCTTATAAAGCAGCAAAGGTTAAATATGGAACATTCGTATTTGATGAAAATAAAAGATTAATAAAAGCATACAAGAATAAGGAAATTACATATACTGAATATATTGAGGCTTTTAGAAAGTTAACAAAAAACTAAGCGCTTTGACTTATGAAATGGGCGAACGCATAACAGCCGTTTGGCAAGATTGGGGTTTTATGTTTAATTTAAAGATGGTCTTGTACTTGCAAAGTTTAGTCTTTAATCGAAAAGGCTTCCTTAATCCGCCACTACACCAAGCCGCGAAACGTTCAAAATAATAATCTTTACGGAATGAACCTAACACGATTACCGCTTGCTTTCAGAAATTTAATTTTCGTGATTTTACAGCCCGGTATTGTGGTGGGAGTAATTCCTTATATCATTGCGAAAAATTCCTTTAGTAACGCATTTACTAATCCATTTATGTTTCATCATTATTTTGGGATAGTGCCATTTTTGGCAGGAGTGTTTATTATGTTTCATTGTATCGTTCTTTTCGCAATGGACGGCTTGGGCACATTATCTCCCGCAGACCCAACAAAACAATTGGTTACGAAAGGACTTTATAGGTTTTCCAGAAACCCTATGTATATAGGAGTAATGCTAATACTTCTTGGAGAGCTTGTTTTCACTCTGTCGCCTTATTTGTTCTTTTATTCAATCGGAATATTTGTTTTGTTCCACTTTTTTATAGCGTATAGAGAAGAACCACGATTAAAAAAAGATTTTGGGCAAGATTATGAAACATATTGCAAAACGGTAAAAAGATGGATTTAATGAGTGACAAAAACGGGCAGAACGTTATAGGCTAGCTTTAAAAAAAATATACGTTCTTTACAAACTGATTAAAAAAAGTATACCTAAAGAAAAATATATTTTTAAAGGTACTAATGTGTTCTAAATCATAAAACTAATTCCGCTATGACACCAGAAATAACCATTGAATTCCAGCTCTTGCTTGGTTATGCCGCAACTGCAACGACCTTTGTTGGCTTTATTGGGCTTGTACACACGAATGAAGCGCGCAAAACCCAGCCAATTAAGAATTACGATAGTTCCAGTGTTTTCCATTTCATGTTTGGCGGACTCAGCACGCTGTTCCTCTCTTTGCTGGCAATTGTTTCAATAGTGAGCCTGAAAGATAACCCTGATCTTGCTTGGCGATTGAATAATGGACTGAGCGCGATAGTACATATTATAGGGACTATTCGGCTAAGCATTGAAACATGGCGTGTGCAAGAACTGAAGAGGCAGGGAATGATAATGACGGTTGTAGGGTGGATAGCAGCAGGATTCAGTGTGGCCGCAGCAGCGGGCTACTTTTCTGACTTTCAGACAACGATTTTTCTTCTGGCCACAATGTGGGCCTTGGCGGTTACCGCCATCTCGTTTATAGTACTGGTGATGAAACACACAAAAAGTTCCAATTAAGCAATATCCCACATAGAAACGAGTTAGCGGTCAGCTCAAAACCTAAATCAATAAAAAAGCATAATGAATATAACTATCATAGGAGCCTCGGCTGGAATAGGATTAGAAACAGTAAAAAGAGGATTAAATAGAAATCATTCGATAACGACCCTTTCTCGAACTGAAATTGAAATAGAAGAGAAAAGATCGTTAAAAGTGATCCTTGGTGATGCAACTAATAAAGCGGACCTATTAAATTCTATCCAAAACGCAGATGCTCTAATTATAGCATTGGGGACGGGTAAGAATATGAAAGCTACTACCCTTTTTTCAGATTTTGCAAAATTAATTGTGGCAATACATAGGGAGAATAAAATAGATATTCCATTTATTTTTGTAACCGGATTTGGAGCTGGAGAAAGTAAAAATTATGTTTCTTGGCTTGTAAAGATGTTTTTAAATTACTTTTTAAAAGACGTTTATGCTGACAAAACTAAAATGGAAGAAATTATAACTAA
>CAIMMM010000046.1 GCA_903842575.1 uncultured Bacteroidota bacterium
GGTTCAAAAATATTAGCGTGGTAAATAAAATGAGGGCTGAAGGATTATTGAAGTCTGTAAATTTTGCAATTGATGCAATCAATAATCCAGTAAGTTTTAAGCCAATTAATATGGGCGATAGCATAAATTCTGCTAGTGAAGAGCATTCACCAAGCTTAATAGCGGATGAACAGACCTTGATTTATACTGTTGGCCGACCAAAAGATGAATTTTCTTTATGTGAAAAATGTGAGATTGAGGAAGACTTTTTTATCAGTAAAAGAGTTAATGGAGTTTGGTCAAAAGGAGTGAATATGGGACCACCATTAAATACTGCTGGAAATGAGGGAGCCCCTTCGATTTCTCCAGATGGAAAGATGTTGTTTTTTGCTGCTTGTAATCGTGAAGGTGCATACGGAAGTTGCGATATTTATGAATCAGATATTTTAGGTGCCAGCTGGATTCAACCTTCCAATCTTGGAAAAGTTGTTAATTCTGCGAAATGGGAAACCCAACCAAGTATTTCTTCGGATGGAAAAACCTTGTATTTTGTGAGTTCACGGGGCGGTGGAAAAGGTGGCGTGGATATTTGGAAATCAGTTTTAGATGATAATGAAGAATGGGGAGCACCAATTAATCTTGGCGATTCTATAAATACAACAGGAAATGAGATGTCACCATTTATACATCCAGATGATCAAACACTTTATTTTATTTCTGATGGACACACCGGAATGGGCGGAATGGATATTTTTTATTCCAGGAAAAATGAAAAAGGAGAATGGACCAAACCTGTTAATTTAGGTTATCCTATAAATACCTGGGCCGACGAACGAAGTTTGATTGTAAATGCGAATGGCGATATTGCATATTATTCTTCCAATGTTGAAGGTGGAAAAGGAAAATTTGATATTTATACTTTTGAATTGTACGAAAAAGCAAGGCCTCTCAAAGTAAATTATATGAAAGGAATTGTATTTAACAGCGTTACAAAAGAAAAGTTAAAAGCTAAATTTGAGCTTATAGATATTAAGACAGGCAAAACTGTGGTACAATCTTATTCCGATCCCGTAAAAGGAGAGTTTTTGGTTTGTATACCAACCAATAAGGATTATGCATTAAATGTTTCATCCGATGGATTTTTATTTTATTCGGATAATTTTACCATTGTTGACAATCATTCCAACACCGATCCTTTTCTGAAAAATGTTCCTCTACATCCAATTAAAATAGGAGAGAAGGTTGTTCTAAAAAATATCTTTTTTGAAACTGCAAAATTTGATTTAAAAGAAGAATCACAAATTGAATTAAAAAGGCTAATAGCTTTATTGAATAAGAACCCAAAGTTGAAAATTGAAATAGGCGGGCATACTGATAATGTTGGCGCACCAGCATACAATTTAACGCTTTCACAAAATCGTTCCAAAGCGGTTTACGATTATCTTACTCAAAATGGTATTGTTGCCACTAGATTAACTTATAAAGGCTATGGTGAAACCAAACCAATAGAGAGCAATGCTACAGAAGTGGGAAGGGCAAATAATCGTAGGACAGAGTTTACGGTTATTGGAAATTGATTAGGTTAAAGTTTTTCGTTTAAACCTAAAAAAAGCCAAATTCTCATTTGGCTTTAAAAAAATTAATTTTCTCTCATCACATTATCGTCATACTCGATCTCAAAACGAAGTTTGTGTTTTGATTCCTCTAATGCCAAAGATTGAAATATTTTAGTCAAACCTAAATCCGTTGCTCTGGCAGCCAAAGCAGAATATAATTTAAATGCTGCTTTTTCCTTTTTCATAGCAAGAACCAAGGCATCTGGATAACTCATATCAGGAGTGGCTTTTACATCAACCAAATAATCGCTGATTTTTAAGTCGTTTACTTTTTCTTCGGCCAAAACAAAAATTTGCTCAATTTTAATTTTCTCTAAACGAGCTTTGTGAGCGACTTCTTCTTTAGCGAATTCCTCGAAAACAAGTTTCATTTCATTGTTTTTTGCTTGGTTGGCAAGACTTGTATAAAAATCAACGGCGTCTTGTTCTGCTTTGATTGCAAAATCAAGGATGTCGTTTACGTTTTTGAATTCTTTCATAGTTTAATTTTTTACTAAAATTAATACATTTTCCAGTGAAAGACTACAAAAGTTTTTAAAACTTTTGTAGTCTCACTGAACAATTAATTCTTAAATGCGTTCAAAAATTCGTTTTCAAAACGTGAAGTTAATGAATCACATCCTGAATTGAATTTCTTTGCACAATTGTTTTCTGTTGAATATTCAAATTCAAAAGCAATTGTTTTTTCTTCTGTTGGAAGTAATTTCATTGCTTCTGCCAATACGTCTTCTGCACTTCCAAAATTTGTTGAAATACCAAACTTGTTGAGCAAATCAATTAATTGTTTTCCTGAATCCTTTTCAACTTTTGATTGGCTGTTCTTTCCAAATTGTTGTATGAATTTTTGTGTATTAGAAAAGCTTCCACCAATTTCTGCAGGGAATGATGCTGGCATAATTAAATCAGCAACTTTCGCTGTTTCTGTCATAA
>CAIMMM010000047.1 GCA_903842575.1 uncultured Bacteroidota bacterium
ATAAAAAAACTATAAATCAAATATGTTAAAAACTACTTTCGAAATCGATATAGTAAGAGCTTCAAGCTCCAAAATTAATGAGGTTGATTTTGAAAACCTCTCTTTTGGAAACACCTTCACCGACCATATGTTGGTTTGTGATTTTAAAGAAGGTAGTTGGCAAAAACCTATCATCAAACCTTACGAGCCTTTTTTGATTGATCCATCGGCAAAAGTTTTTCATTATGGTCAAGCCATTTTTGAGGGGATGAAAGCCTATAAAGATGAGTATGATGACGTTTGGCTTTTTAGACCTGATGAAAATTTAGGACGTTTTAATAAATCAGCTGTAAGAATGGCTATGCCCGAAATTACTGAATCTATATTTATTGATGGTTTAAAAACCGTTTTAGATTTGGAAAGAAATTGGGTAAAAAAAGGATTAGGGAACACCTTATATATTCGCCCATTTATGATTGCAATAGGTTCTGGTGTAATTGCACAACCTTCCACACAATACCGTTTTATGATTATACTTTCTCCGGCTCGTTCCTATTATTCTGGTGAAGTGAAAGTGATTATCGCGGAACATTACAGTCGTGCTGCAAATGGTGGTATTGGTGCTGCAAAGGCAGCTGGTAACTATTCGGCACAATTTTACCCAACAAAATTAGCCAACGAAAAAGGGTACCAACAAATTATTTGGACCGATGATGCCACACACACCAAGCTAGAAGAAGCAGGAACAATGAACGTTTTCTTTAGAATAAATAACACTTTGTATACAGCACCAACTAGTGAAAGAATATTGGATGGTATTACTAGAAAGAGTTTGATTGATCTTGCCAAACGCGAAGGAATTAATGTAGAAGTTCGTTCTGTTTTAGTTGCCGAATTGATTGAAGCTGCAAAAAATGGTTCTTTAAAAGAAATTTTTGGGGCAGGAACTGCAGCTGTGGTTAGCCCAATCGTGGCTTTCGCCTACCAAGATGTAGAATACCAATTACCAAAAATTGAAAACTCTATTGCATTGCAATTAAAAGAAAAGCTAACTAAAATTCAATACAAACTGGCTGAGGATACTTTTGGTTGGACTGTAAAGGTTTAGTGAGTTAAAAGTGCTCAGGTTTCAGTATTGAGTGGTTTTAAAATTAAGATGTCTCCAATTACCATTGTAATTGGAGCTTTTTTCTGATTCAAATATTTTATTACTCACTGAGACTAAAACTACTTCAATATCTCCTCAAAATTAGGTTTGAAATAATTAGGCCCTTTCATAACTTTACCATCTTCGCGATAAATAGGACTTCCATCTTCTCCTAATTTGCTCATATTGCTTCGTTGGATTTCTTCAAAAACTGCTTCTATTTTGTGTTGCAATCCGTGTTCGATAATGGTGCCGCAAAGAATATAGAGCATATCTCCAAGGGCATCGGCAATTTCCACGATATCATTATTTTGGACGGCTTCTAGATATTCCTCGTTTTCCTCTTTCATTAAATTAAAACGAAGCATGTTTTTGTTTTCTCCCAAATCTCCTCGCATGGTTTCACTAAATCCAATACCAAAAGCAGTATGGAATTTTTTTACGGAATTAAGTTTGTGTTGCATTATTTTTATGAATTAAATATGAATGCAAAATACAATTTTCTATTGCAATTGTCTAAATTTGTTGAAAATTTAAAATAAATGTTCACAACTGGTCAATGGATTTTTGCAGGTTTGTTTTTTGTAGCTTTTATAATTGCAATGATTATTGCTTATGGCAGAGACAAAGCACTACATCAAAAATTTTATAAAGGAAATTATAAGATACTACTAGGGTTTATACTTTTCATAGCTATCCTTTTTTTTATTAAAATTTATTTGAAGCACTAATATATATAACCGCTAGGTGTAATTAAATTAATAACTTTGGATTTCAAATAAAAAGTATTACTATGAGGATTTTAAAATATATTTTCATGCTTTTAGTTTTAACATTCATTGGTATGACTGTTTATGTAGCAACACAAAAAGGTGATTTTGAAGTATCTAAAAGTGATATTATCAAAACTCAAAGATCAACAGTTTTTAATTATGTTAATGATTATAGAAATTGGGAGACATTTGGCGAATGGCTTAAAAATGATAAAGATATTATTTATGATTATCCTGCGAAAACAATGGGGATTGGTGCCAATTATTCATGGAAAGGAAATGACAGTGAAGGTTCTTTGAAAACAACTTCTTTAAAAGAAGGATTGAGTATTACACAAAATATAGAATTTAACGGTACCACATCTGTTGTAAATTGGGCTTTTAAAGATACCGTTGGCGGAACCAAAGTCACAATTCATAGTGTAGGGAAAATGGATGTATTGACAAAAATAAAAGTGTTTTTTCAAGGAGGAATTACTTCATTGGTTGGCAATATGTATGATAAAAGTTTAAGAAACTTGGATACTACTTTGGATTATGAAATGAAAACATATTCAATAAAAGTTAATGGAATTGTACAACGAGCATCTGGATTTTATTTAAAACAAACCGTTACGAGTAGTATTAAAAATTTGTCTAAAAATATTAGAATAATGATGCCTCAAATGGTCCGTTTTTTTAAAAAAAACAAATTACCTTCAACTGGCAAACCTTTTGTTTTATATGACAAATATGATTTACCAAATAATCGCGTCACTTTTTCGGTTTGTATTCCAGTTAGAGATTCCATAAGTATTATGCCTGGAAGTGATATTTCCTCTGGAAAATTAAATGCTTTTACCTCTTTAAAAACAACACTTATTGGTGATTATTCACATAGCAAAGAAGCGTGGGACAAATCATATAAATATATAAAAGACAGCAATTTAAAAGAGAACTCAGCAGGACACTATGTTGAAGTGTACACAAAAACAATCGAGAATATTAAAAATCCATCTAAATGGATTACTGAAATTTATATTCCTGTATTCCCAAAAGCTATTGTGCCAAAAGCAACTATAACTGATACTATTATTTCTCCAAAACCCATAATAGTTCCTGTTATAAATAAAACAGAGACTACAGAAAATCCATAAATTTTTATTTGCATTAAACCTTTTCTAGTAACTTTATTCAAAATAGATAAATTTTCAAATTGCAAGAAGAAAAGGATTTCATTAAAGCACTTTTAGATCCAAAAACGCAAAATGCTGCGTTTCGAAAACTCTTGCAAAATTACCAAAAACCTTTATACAATCACATTAGAAACATTGTTTTAAACCATGATGATGCCGATGATGTAATGCAAAATACTTTCATAAAAGTATTTCAATATTTGAAAGATTTCAAGGCAGAAAGCAAGTTGTTTTCATGGATGTATCGCATTGCAACCAATGAAGCCATTACTTTTATCAATCAAAAATCAAAAAAATATGGAACCACAAGTGAAGTAATGCAAAGTAGAATTGTAGACAATTTGAAAGCTGATGTATATTTTGATGGTAATGAAATTCAAATGAAACTGCAAAAAGCCGTAGCGCAATTGCCCCAAAAACAACAGTTGGTTTTTAAAATGAAATATTATGATGAAATAAAATATGAAGATATGTCAGAGATTTTAGGAACTTCTGTTGGCGCGTTGAAAGCTTCCTATCATCATGCGGTGAAAAAAATTGAAGAATTTGTAAAAACAAATTAAACCTTTAAACAATTAACTTGTCATAAGAGCATGAAAGAATTTAAATTAGATAATGAACCAAAAATTAACTCCGGATTTACAACTCCTGAAGGTTATTTTGATACGTTTTCTGAAAAATTTTTGGCACAATTACCTAAAGAAAAAACCAAAGTGATTTCGATTTATAGTACCCGAAGAAAATGGTTTTTTGCTGTTGCAGCTGTTTTAGTTTTAGCATTATCAATACCTATTTTCAATAAACTAAATACAAATTCAGGCGAACTCGACCAACAAACATTAGAAGATTACATCACTTATAATTCGGGAATTTCAGAAAACGACTTAGTGAATTTACTTGGAAAAGAAGATATTGAAAAAATAGAAGTGGATTACAATATTCAAGACAAAGATATAGAAGATTTACTTTCCGAAAACAACAATATAGAACAATACATAACAAATTAATATTATGAAAATCCATAAACTAACCCCCTTATTTATTCTTTTCTTTTCTTTGAGTAGCATTGCTCAAGACGGAGTTTTTTTTAAAGAAAAAAAA
>CAIMMM010000048.1 GCA_903842575.1 uncultured Bacteroidota bacterium
CGCTTCCTGATTTCCTGCGCAATCAAAGTGGCGCTTGGATTTCCTTTTTTGTTTTGCGTAACATCGAGATACGCTTCGTCAAGCGACAGCGGTTCTACCAAATCGGTGTAGTCGTAAAATATCTTTCTTATTTTTTGAGAAATCTCTTTATAGCGTTCAAATCGAGGTGGAACAAAGAGCAATTCGGGGCAATTCTTTTTGGCTTGAACGCCACTCATCGCACTGCGAACCCCAAACTTTCGCGCTTCATAACTTGCTGCAGAAACAACACCTCGAATCTCGCTTCCACCCACAGCCAATGGCTTCCCGCGAAGTTCGGGATTGTCCATTTGCTCCACCGAAGCGTAGAAAGCATCCATATCAACATGAATGATTTTTCTATGGGATTGGTCTTCACTCATCTCACAAATTTATGCTATCTTTCGATAAAATTATACTCCCATGTTAGAAATAGAACGAAAGTTTTTGGTGCTTTCCCATGATTTTATAAAAGCTTCTTTTACGCATAACCGAATTGTACAAGGCTATTTAAATTCCAATCCTGAGCGCACAGTTCGCATTAGAATAAAAGGAAATAAAGGCTTCCTAACGATTAAAGGAAAAGGCAATGAAAGTGGCACCACCCGATTGGAATGGGAAACAGAAATTCCGTTGGAAGACGCAGAAAAATTATTGCCGCTTTGTGAAAACGGTGTTATTGATAAAGTGAGATATGAAATAAAAGTTGGGAAACACGTTTTTGAAGTAGATGTTTTTTCAGGGGAGAATGCCGGTTTGATTATGGCAGAAATCGAACTTGAATCAGAAGACGAAGTTTTTGAAAAACCTATTTGGATTGGAAAAGAAGTTACTAATGATGTCAAATATTACAATGCTTATTTGAGCCATCATCCTTTTAGAAGTTGGTAAAATTATTTCTCAACTACTTCTATAGTTACAAAAACAACTCCCGAATTTTTATTGTTAGCAATTTCCAAAAACGCTTTTTTGGACAAGTCAATTTCTCTTGCTCTTGTATAAGGCCCACGATCTGTAATTTCAACAATGACCGACTTCCCATTCACTTCATTAGTTACTTTTACTAAAGTCCCAAACGGCAATTTTTTATGGGCCGCTGTATATTTTTTATTGTCAAATCTAATTCCGCTGGCTGTTTTTCTGCCATTAAATCTATCGTGATAATAAGAGGCGTGCGCTTGTTTTTTGTAAAATTTATATTTAAAATCCTCAACTATTTTGGTTGTGTCAACTAGTTTAATTTCGAGCTTTACATTTGCTTTTGAGGTGTCAATTTTAGTGACAACCATCCCTTTTTTACTTTTTTGTTTCGTTTGTTTGTCTTTATTTTTCTCTTGATATACTTCTTTTTGGTGTTTTATATTCAAGGCAGAATTAGCATCAAAAAAAATTGAAAGCATAGAAAAAGTTATAATAAATATTTTAATATTCATAAACGTTTTTATAGTTAATAATAACTATGGTTTTAAAAAAGCACTTAGTAAAAAAGCTAAGTATTAGGGCTTCTTTTTTTATTTAAACCACAAAGACCATGGAATTCTACTTAAAATTAAAAGCAATCCCAATCCAAAGAAAATGGCAATTGATTTGAACTTAGCGTCATTTGTAGCCGCTTTTTTATGCTTCAACCAACCCATTGTAATTAAAATTATAGCAATAATGTTTGTCAACGGATGTTCCAAAGATGTTAATCTAAAATCGGCGTTGCCCATTTGACCAAAAACAGCCGAACCCAAAGGAGAAATAAAATACAAAATCAAACCCACTAGTAATTGTATGTGTGTAGCGATTAAGCCAAACAAAGCAATTTTTCTGTCTTTTGCTGTAAATTCTTTTTTGGAAGACATCCCAACGAAGGAATTTACAACCGCAATTACAAGTAATAAAAGGGCTAAATACGCCCAGCCTGAATGAAATTTTTGAATAAATGTGTCCATAGAATAAATTTTAGAATAACAAATATAACTAAAAAAGACATAAAAACCCTTCCTTTTAGAATGCCGCTTTAGGTTTATTTATTTTCTAAAAAATAGTTTAATAAAAACGTGGTGGAACTGTCGTGATTCTTGAGTGATTTTGAGTGGATTTCATCTAAAATAGAAGTTGCCAATTGTTTTCCGAGTTCAACACCCCATTGATCATAGCTGAAAATATTCCAGATTATTCCTTGAACAAAAATTTTGTGTTCATACATCGCTATCAATGAACCTAAGGATTCTGGGGTTAATTTTTTAATTAAAACCGTGTTTGTTGGTTTATTTCCCGAGAAAACTTTAAAAGGCAATAAATAGGCGACTTGATCTTCGGAAACACCTTGTTTCTCAAACTCAGTTTTAACTTGTGATTGGGTTTTTCCGTTTAGTAAAGCTTCCGTTTGTGCAAAAAAGTTAGACATCAATTTCTCATGATGATCTTGATTGCCATACAACGGTTTTACAAATCCAATAAAATCGGTCGGAATTAATTTTGTCCCTTGATGTATCAATTGAAAAAAAGCATGTTGCGAATTGGTGCCTGGTTCTCCCCAAATTATCGTTCCTGTTTGGTAATTGACAAGTTTCCCATCACGCCCTATGCTTTTACCGTTACTCTCCATAATTCCTTGTTGCAAGTAGGGCGCAAGTTTTTGCAAATATTGGGTATAAGGAATCAAGGCTTCACTTTCGGCGCCAAAAAAGTTGTTGTACCAAATGCTTAACATCGCCAATATCACCGGAATATTTTTGTCAAAATCGGCTGTTTTGAAATGTTCATCCATTTCGTTAGCCCCTTTTAATAACTTATTAAAGTTATCAAACCCAACCGATAAACTTATGGATAAACCAACAGCACTCCAAAGTGAAAATCGTCCGCCAACCCAATCCCACATAGGAAAAATATTGGCCGGATTAATTCCGAAATCGGTAACATTTTTAATATTTGTAGAAACTGCCACAAAGTGTTTGGCGACATCTTCTTGTGAAGCACTTTTTAAAAACCACGCTCTAATGGTTTCGGAATTTGTTAGTGTTTCTTGCGTTGTAAATGTTTTTGACACAATCACAAAAAGTGTCGTTTCAGGGTTTAGTTTCTTGATGATTTCGTTCACGTGATCGCCATCAACATTGGAAACAAAATGAACGTTTAAATGATTTTTATAAAACTGTAATGCTTCTACAACCATCGCTGGACCTAAGTCGGAACCGCCAATTCCTATGTTGACAACATCGGTAAATGATTTCCCTGTAAACCCTTTTCTTTCCCCAGAAATAACTTCCTCAGAGAATATTTGGACAGCTTTTTTAACTTCAAAAATCTCAGGTATGACATTATATCCATCAACTAAAGCAGTAGCTGTTTCTGGAGCGCGTAATGCCGTATGCAAAACAGCTCTATTTTCAGTTTGGTTGATTATTTCACCATTAAAATAACTAGCAATTGCGGCTTTTAAATTTACTTCGTCGGCCAAATTTAAAAGCAAGTCAAGGGTCTCTTGATTGATAATGTTTTTTGAGTAATCAACTAAAAAATCATTCCATCTTAAGTGAAATTTTTTTGATCTATTGCTGTCATTTGTAAACATTTCTGGCATGGAAGCAGTTTGCATTTTTTTAAAATGATTCTGTAATTGTTGCCAAGCATTAGTTGTTGAAGGATTGATTTTATTTAAAGCCATTATTTTAATTTTCTTTTACAAATTTAATGTAATAGTTTGTAAACTAAACAATAAGATTTTTAAGGTATCGTAATAGTTGAATAAAAAAATTATTTTTTAAACTTTAGTTTAGATATGCTATCCAATTCTCGCTTCAAAGGCGCCATTTGCGCTATGAACCTAGGCTTATTTTTAGAATCCATTGGTGTGGAATTTGGTAGTTTCAATTTCAAAGCATCTACCTGAACGCCATTTTTCCAAAAACGATAGCAAACATGTGGTCCTGTTGCCAAACCAGTACTTCCAACTTTCCCGATAACTTGCCCTTGCGTTACACGTTGACCTCTTTTAACCAATATTTTTGACATATGTAAATACTGTGTAGCATACATTTTATCGTGCTTTACTTTTACAAAATTTCCATTCCCGGTAGTAAAACCAGCTTGTTCTATAATCCCTGAAGCTGTAGTCATGATTGGCGTTCCTGTTGGCGCTGCATAATCTGTTCCTTTGTGCGCTTTCCAAAGATGTTGCACTGGATGAAATCTGTTTTGGGTATAATGTGATGTGATGTTTACAAACTTTAATGGCGCTTTTAAGAAGAAGTTTTTTAGAGCTTTCCCTTCTTCATCATAGTATTCTAGCTTCCCTGAATTTAGATTATGTTCAAAAGGGAACGCATAAATGTTTTTCCCTTTGTATTCAAAATAAGAAGCTTTTAAACTATCAACTCCGTCATAAACAGTGTCGCTAATATATCTTTCTGTGAAAGTAATGGCAAATTTATCTCCTTTTTGAAGTTTGAAAAAGTCGATGGACCAAGCGTATATTTTGGCTATTTGAATTGCTAAAGCTGGATCAACTTTCTCGTTTTTTAAAGTCTCTGAAAGCGAACCATTCAAAGCACTAGCAATGGTGCGGGTCTTAAATGTTAAGGGTTTTGTTTTTTTATGAACTACTATTGAATCTCTAAAATCAATGATATAGTAATTTAATCTATCGGGTTGATAAATAAATGCTTGGATTTTTTTGGTTTTATCCTTTGTTCTTAAAATTGTAAAGGGCTTTCCCATTCTCATCATTCTTACATCGAAAGTGTCTTTTACTTTTGCAACGATGTCAAAAACTTCCTTTTCACCAAGATTTTGCGAATCAATAATACTCCCGAATGTATCCCCATTTTCAATAGTATCGTGTACCACGTTGAAATCGTTGAATTTGAAACCAAACTCAACAATAGGTGCTGCAGGATTTGTTTTTTCAACCGTTTCAACTTCCTCTTTTTTACAAGAGTTTAAAGAAACTAATACAATGAGTAATAGAAATAATCTTTTCAAGGTGGTGTGTTTTTGGGTAAAATTAATTTTCGTTACCCCAATTTTTCAATTCATCCTCACTCCATAATTCTGGGAAGAATATTCTTCTTTGGTATTTTGGATGCATGTATTTTTTCCAATCACTACCCCCTGTAGCTTCAGCAACACCTTGTCCGCTATCTATATATTTTCGTGCTGCATTTAAATGACCCATTACCCAAGTAATATTTACAGTATGGTCATAATGTCTCATAGCATTTATTAATTCTGGATTCTTTTGATCCATTTCTGGTAAAAGTTTAAATTTTTGCCAAACATTAATAGTGTTGTATCTTTCCATTTCCCGGAGAAAGTTGGCTTTATATTTTTGTTCAAACGCTAAAAGCAAGTATGATTTTTGTCCCGTCTCGTGATTTTTTCCTGCTGCTTGCCAATACAAATGTTCAAAAGCGTGCTCGTAGGGTGTGTTTCTATTTATTGTTGCTCTAAATCGATAATCAATTAGATTTATCAAATCTGTAGAAGCAAATTCAATCAAACGATATTGTTCACTTTGAAATCCACTAGCTGGTGTCAATGTATTTCGAAATTTCATGTATTGTGCTACTTCCATTCCATCGCCCATTATATCAAATGAGGTGGTCAACATATCAAAATACCTACTAATTCTACCTAGTCTTTCTGCAAAAAAATCTGTTTTTGGTTGCTCTGTCTCACAAAGTTGATTGATTTCCCAAAGTATCATTTTGAACAATAATTCATTCACTTGGTGATACATTATAAAAACCATTTCGTCGGGCAAAGTGGTTCTTTGTATTTGGAGATTTAATAAAGCATCTGTTTGAATATAATCCCAGTAGGTCATTGGTTTTGACCAAAGTAATCCTTCAAGATGGGTTTCAGTTTTTTGATTAATGGCTTCAAATTTTTGGTCTAAAGCGTTTAATATTTGTTGTTTATTTGAATTATTGCTCATTATTTACTTTTATCATAAATGGATTTTTCAATCCTTTAAATCCTTCTAAGTCTGCTTTGATTGAACCTACAGCCAAATTTGCTTTTATTCTTAATGGAATTTTATTTTCATCATCAGAGATCCAAATCGTTAAACTTTCCTTCTCTTTAAAAACCCTTCCTGATTGTACCAAAGGTCTAAATATCATTGATGATACTGTCCCAAATTTAGTTTTTATATCCTCTCTGCCTATAAATTTTAACTTAAATTTTGTAATTTCATCATCGAAAAACATATCTACAGCAATAAATTCGCCTACTTTCATATTATCGATTCCGGTATGATTTCTTAAAAAATAAAACGTTGAAACAATATCTTGAACATTTTCTGTAACAGAAAATGTTTTTTCAGTTTTATCTTTATAATTCTTAATTACTACTTTGTTCGCATCCTGATTAAAAAACCCTTCTTGATTTTTAGAATAACCGCCTTCGTCAATTTTTCTAACAAATTGAAAGGGTTTATTCGTTTCTTTATCAAAATAGCTTTCATAATTATCATCTACTTTAAAAAAGAAACGGGACATCCCAACTGTATACCCTTTACCAATAGCATGAAATACTTTTTTATTGTCTTTGATAGCTTCTTTTACTTCAAGGGTTGCGTAACCAGCATTGATGAATCCATAGTGAATTCTAAATTTGAACCATTCTCCAACATCGTATGCAGGCGGTTTTTGAGTATTAAACCCTGTTGTTATTATAAGTAATAAAAATAGAATTGCCTTTTTCATAGTTATTTGAAATTAATTTGCATGGCGTAATTACAATTTCTGTTCCAAATGTATTAAAACAAAAAAACCCAGTCAAATAATGACTGAGTTTTTATGCTATTAACCAACCAAAAAACTATAAATTAAAAAAATTTATATAAAAACATAAGGAAACCACTCCTACTGTTTTTTGTTGGCGCAAAGATATTTTAATTATTGATGAATTTTCAATAAAAAATTGACTTTAACACATTTAATTCAATAATTACATAACTACAACGTTGTAATCTGATAATACTTCAGTAAAAAAGCAAATTTATTATAAAGTTCCTCGTTTTGCTTGTTCTCTTTCAATGGATTCAAATAAGGCTTTAAAATTTCCGGCACCAAAACCTTTTGCTCCCATTCTTTGAATGATTTCAAAAAATAGTGTTGGTCTGTCTTCCAAAGGTTTAGTGAAAATTTGAAGCAAATATCCGTCTTCATCGGCATCAACCATAATGGCTAATTTTTCTATAGCATTTAAATCTTCGTGCATCATTTCCATGTGAACGCCTAGTCTTTCCGGAATTGCTTTATAATATTCATGGGGTGGCGCAGATAGAAATTCAATTCCTCTTGCTCTTAACTCTGTGACTGTTTTGATGATATCATCCGTAGCAACAGCAATATGTTGCACGCCAGAACCTTCATAAAAATCTAAATATTCTTCAATTTGTGAACGTTTATTCCCTTTTGCGGGTTCATTTATTGGGAATTTAATTCTGCCATTTCCATTACTCATTACTTTACTCATCAAGGCTGAATATTCGGTATGGATTTGTTTGTCGTCAAAAGATAGAAAGTTTACAAATCCCATGACATCCTCATACCATTTTACCCATTCATTCATTTGGTTCCAGCCAACATTTCCGACCATGTGATCAATATATTTTAAGCCAAGCGGAGTGGGATTATAGTCGGATTCCCAAGCAACAAATCCTGGCAAGAATGCGCCTTTATAATTTTTCCTTTCTACAAACATGTGGACTGTTTCTCCATAAGTGTAAATCCCAGCGCGAACTACTTCGCCAAATTCATCCTTCTCCACCACCGGTTCCATGTAAACTTTTGCGCCTCTTTTTGTGGTTTCTTCAAAAGATTTTCTTGCGTCTTCAACCCAAAGGGCAATTATTTTTACACCATCGCCATGTTTTTTAACATGTTCTCCTACAACATTATCACTGGTTAATGCGGTTGTTAGCACTAAACGGATTTTATCTTGTTTTAAAACGTAGGAAACCCTATCGCGAGAACCTGTCTCTAATCCACAATAGGCATGTGATTGAAAACCAAAAGCAGTTTTATAAAAGTGTGCTGCTTGTTTCGCGTTTCCAACATAAAATTCTACATAGTCGGTTCCCATTAATGGGAGAAAGTCTTGTGCGCCTTCAAATATTTTTTCTAGTCCGTATTCAACGGATTTTACTTCTTTTGCCATAATTTAATGCTATTTGAGTGGTAAATTTTATCTAAAAGTTGTAATTAATTGTTTTAATCTAACCAGGATTGAAAATAGGTGTCATCTGAGATTTTCATTGCTTCTTCAGTAACCATTAATGGTTTGAAAGTATCTACCATAACAGCCAATTCTCGTGTTTCTTTTTGACCAATACTTCTTTCGGCTGCTCCTGGATGTGGCCCGTGCGGAATTCCTGCTGGATGCAACGAAATGTTTCCTGGACTCACATCATTTCTACTCATAAAATCACCATCTACATAATACAAAACCTCATCGGCATCAATATTACTGTGATTGTATGGCGCAGGAATTGCTAAAGGATGGTAATCATAAAGACGCGGAACGAAGGAACAAATCACAAATGTACTTGTCTCAAAGGTTTGATGTACCGGCGGCGGTTGGTGAATTCTCCCTGTAATAGGTTCAAAATCATGAATTGAAAAAGCATAAGGATAATTGTAACCATCATATCCAACTACATCAAAAGGATGTGTGGCATAAACCATTTCAAAAATTTCGTCTTTCTTTTTTACTTTGATAATGAAATCCCCTTTTTCATTATAGGTTTCTAATTCTTCAGGGCGGCGAATATCTCTTTCACAAAAAGGAGCGTGTTCTAAAAGTTGTCCAAACCAATTTCGGTATTGTTTTGGTGTATAAATTGGCGCGTGAGATTCCACAATAAACAATCTATTATCTTGGGTGTCGAAATCCATTTTATAGATTATCCCACGAGGAATAATTAGGTAATCTCCATATTTAAAGTTCATATTTCCATAAATTGTCCTAAGTTTCCCTGATCCTTTGTGAACAAAAATCATTTCGTCAGAATCGGTATTTTTATAGAAATATTCGGTTGTTGATTTTCTTGGGGCAGCAAGCACAATGTGACAGTCTGAATTTGTTAATACAATTTTTCTGCTTTCTAAATAATCATCTTGTGGCTCTACTTCAAATCCTCTTAATTTATAAGATTGAATGTTATTTGTTTTGGCAATTTTTGGCGCAACACTATATTGAGAACGAATTTCTTTAACTTGTGTTGGTCTTTGTTCGTGATAGGAATTGATTGACATTCCGTCGAAACCAACAGTTCCAAAGAGTTGTTCGAAATACAAATCTCCGTTTGGTTTTCGAAATTGAATATGACGTTTAGATGGAATGTTCCCTAATTTATGATAAAATGGCATAATTTCATTTGATTAATTAAACAATGTGAAATGTAGCAATGATGTATTGTTACATTGAATAAAAAGGGAAGCGAAATCGCATCACCCAGGATTTCTCTTAATAATAAATTTTAAATGTCCTTGTAAATTATCCCAAGTTTTTTTCATGTATACAAATATCGGAAAATTTTATTTTTTGAGTCTATTAATTACAAAATATTTAAAATCAAAAAGGCATTACCTATTGAATAATCAATGTGTAATGCCTTTTCTATACTTTATATTTTACCTATTTTTCAGGATTGTTCAATTTACTATTTTTCTTGCTGTAAACAAAATAGATTACAATCCCTATTGCCATCCAGGCGAAAAGTCTCAGCCAATTTGTCCATCCTAAACCAACCATCATTAACACACATGCGGCTACCCCTAATAATGGAACGAATGGCACGAATGGCGTCTTAAACTCTCTAACCATATCTGGCTCTTTTTTTCTTAGAATAATCACGGAGATGCAGACCAATACAAAGGCAAATAATGTTCCTATACTTGTCATATCACCAACAATATCGCCAGGAACAAAGGCTGCAAATGCTCCAACAATAACTAGAATAACAATGTTTGCTTTGTATGGTGTCTTAAATTTTGTATGCAGGTCACTAAAAAAACTTGGCAACAAACCGTCTTTCCCCATAGCATAAAAAACTCTTGATTGTCCCAGCAACATTACTAATATTACAGATGAAAATCCTGCTAAAATAGCGACCGTAACAAGTTGTCCTAACCATGCATATCCAATCATGTATTTATTAATTGCAAAAGCAACTGACGCTTCTTTTCCACCTGTTCTAAAATCTTCAACGGTTGCAACGCCGGTTAATACATGAGCAAAAAGAATATACAAAATGGTGCAAACTGCCAGTGAACCTAGAATTCCAATTGGCATATTTTTTTTCGGGTTTTTAGTTTCTTGCGCAGCTGTACTGACAGCATCAAAACCAATAAAAGCAAAGAAAACAGTCCCTGCAGCACCCACTATTCCCCAAAAACCCCCAAAATTATGATCGATTCCGTGTTCATCTGTGAAAATAGAACTTGGCGGAATGTATGGAGTGTGGTTTACAGGATTAATAAAATTCCATCCTATAACAATGATTAAAATTACAATAACCACTTTAACTATTACAATAACTCCGTTTACAAAAGCGGACTCTTGTATTCCTTTTATTAATAATAAACTAATGGCCCCAACTATAAACAACGCTGGTAGATTTATCATTCCATGAGTAACTTCTTGTGTTATGGGATCAACCATTTTTTGGAATGGTGAATGGCAAAATTCGTAAGGAATTGGGCTCATATGGAGTACATTGACCAGTAAATTATTGAGGTATTCGCTCCAAGCAATCCCAACTGTTGCAGCACCAACGGCGTATTCAAGAATTAAATCCCAGCCAATAATCCAAGCTAAAAACTCTCCCATTGTAGCATAAGTATATGTGTAAGCACTTCCCGAAATTGGAATAGAAGACGATAACTCTGCATAACATAATCCGGCTAATGCACAGCCAATTGCTGCTAAAATAAAAGCAAATGTAACAGATGGGCCAGCATTTTGGGAAGCTGCCATTGCTGTTCTTACAAATAATCCTGCTCCAATTATTGCTCCAATTCCTAAGGCAATAAGGGACCAAGCGGTAAGCGTTCTTTTTAATCCTTTTTCAGAATCTGCGGCTTCACTTAATAATTGTGGGATTGATTTTCTTTTCCAGATTGACATAAATATAGTTTTTGGTTATAATTTTGATTTTAATATTTTCAAATATATTGTTTTTTTTTATAACAAAACGGAATATGTTTTCGAGTCTTTTTTTATTAAAACCAGAAGCCAACACTAAACCATGTAAATCCTTTACGTAATTCGGGCGACCAGGAATATTTAACTTCAATAGGTCCAAATACACTTTCTAGACCATAACCAATAGCATAGCCCGAATATTTTGGTTTTTTTAACCAATCATTTGTTTTAAAAAGTTTATCCTCAGCATTGGCATAATTTGCTGAAAAATTTAAATGATTTTTTTTATACACTTCATAGTCAACCGTAAAACAGGATTTAATATAACTATCCTTAGAAATACTCAAAAAATCATACCCATAAAAATGCTTGAAATTATTGATAGTGTTATATCCATAACCACCAAGTACAAAATTGAAAAAACGAACACTTTCATCCCCTATAGCAAATCCAGCTTCTGTTTGAGCTTTTAAAGTGATTTTTTTATTAAACGTTTGAACAATTCCAATATCGCCTTTAAAAATAGAAAAATTATTAAA
>CAIMMM010000049.1 GCA_903842575.1 uncultured Bacteroidota bacterium
ATAATCGGAAAGGTCTTCTATAATTTGAGAATAAGCCTCGCTTTCATAATCGGTTCGAGAAACCAATTGATGATTAATTTCTACTAATTTTTTCTCAACTTCTTGTATTTGTTTTTTATTGCTCTTCGTTTTCAATTGGACAAATTCCCAAACATTTTCTAATAATACTATAGCATTACAGGGGTCATGGAATGGAACACTAACAAGAACTATAAATGTTAGTGGTTTATCAAATCTTCAAACTGGTATTTTGGAATTGGCACAAGTAAACGTTCATTTAGGCCGTCAAGCTGATGCATCACTTAATTATTCTTCTTATAAATTAACTTTGACATCTCCAGCAGGAACAGTATTCACATTGATAAATTCTGGAAATCTTCATACAAGTATTAAAGAATATAATTCAAAATTCAGAGATAATATTTACTTAACGGCTCCTTCTAGCAACAGTTCCTTTTACGAACCTTTTGATATAGGGTATTACAAATCTACTCAACCATTTTCTAATTTTAATACAGAAAACCCAAATGGAATTTGGACAGTAACCATTACTGAAACCTCATCTACTTCTGCTGCGCGATATAATAATGTTGATTTAGTATTTCGTTCTGCCTATACGGTTCAAGATTATACCACTTTGAATAGTTATGATAATTGTGCAACACCTTATTGTTTAGGTACTGCCGAAATTATTGTAGCTAAAAATGCTGGCTTTACCTCACAAGCAACAGACATGGTTAATTCTAATACTTCGGGATGTTCATGGAATGCTGCTCAAAACAATTCTGCTTGGTTTAAATTTATTGCGCTATCAACTAATGTCAAAATTACTATCTCTGGAATTACAAATAACATTCAAATTCTTGGAATAAGTAGTTCAGGAGCAAATCCGTGTAATAGTACAAATAACACGGTATTGGCAGGAGGATGCCCAACAAGTGCAATTAATGACACCTATCTATCTCCTCAATATATAAATGGTTCAAGTGGTAATAATCAATTAAACATGAGTGGCTTGACGCCAGGACAAACCTATTATTTTATTGTAGATGGGACTGGAGGTGCTATTTCGCCTTTTTATATTGAAACAACAGGTACAAGACCTGATTGTGCGAATTGTGTTGCCACTATTGCAGGGACACTTACGACATGTGTTGCAGGAACCACACAATTAACAGGTTCTGGAACTCCAGCAAGTAGTAATCCTTGGATGTCAAGTACGCCAGGAGTAGCAACGGTAAGTAGCACTGGTTTGGTTACCGGCGTGACAATTGGAACAACTCAAATTACTTATACTGACAATGCTGGTTGTTCTAAAATCGAAGCTGTTGTGGTTGAAGGTTTACCAATCATAACAGGTGCTTTAGGTGTCTGTACTGGAACAACAAATCAACTGTTTGGAGATGGTGTAGCTGCTGGAACATTGCCTTGGACATCCTCAAATACTAGTGTTGCAACAATAGACAATACAGGATTAGTAACCGTTCTTTCAGTTGGAAGTACTACTATTACTTATACCAATAATTTAGGTTGTTCAGCCACGGCATTAATTACATCAAATAGTTGTGGTTTTGGTTCTTTTGCTTCAGCAGTATGGATAAAAAATTGTGCTACACCTTTAAATTCTCTTCCAATTCCGGCAGGTCAATTTTTTAATACCACTGGTTCGGGGGCTAATTTAATTAATCCAACTTCGCCTTCAGGTTCCTTTATGACTAGCATGGGAAGCTATATTAGAAATTCTGGAACATTAACTTTGGCTGGAGCCGAATTAAAAACTTTCAAAAACATTATTGGAAATGTTTGTGGAGTGACTATGTATTATAATATTCATCTTCAAAGTGCTACTGCCGGAACTTTTACATCATTGCCTCTTAATTTTTTTAGTGATTGTAATACAAGTTTAAATACTTTTAATGTTGGAGGCGGTCCTTGTAATGCAAGAGACCAAAAATGGCAAACCGTAACAAGCGGATTAGTCGATTTAACTATTTTAGCCACAGGAAATTATGTTTTAGAAATTTATTATACCATACTTGGCGATAATAATTCTACCACTCAATGTGATGATTTAATTACTTTAAATAATGGAGGGTTGAATTATGTTGCAACGTTCTCACTTCAAGACACACCAATTTTTACTAATTCTAATCCAACAACTTGCAGTGGAGCAGATGGTACAATAACCATTTCTGGCTTAACTCCAAATATAGCTTATGATTTGTCTTATATAGATGATAGTATGGCAATTGGTCCTTTAACTATAACTTCCAATGCAATTGGGCAAATTATTATATCTAATTTAAATTCGGGCACCTATTCCAATTTCTTATTGGCATTTAATGGATGTTCTTCTTTAAATAATTCACCAATAACATTAATGGATCCTTTGACACCAACAGTAAGTGTAAATAGTCCACAAATATGCGGAAATACTGCAACGGTTACCGCTGTTCCAGGAACAGGAGTTGTGGGAGATTATTCATTTGTATGGACAGTTCCGGGAACAGCATCTGCTATTGGAGATATTTCAAGTTTTACGACTAATGTAGCAGGTAGTTATTCTGTAGTTATTACTAATCCAATTACAAGCTGCTCTAGCACTAGTGTAACTAGTACGGTTGTAATTTCACCAAATCCAACTTTCGGAAATCTAACGGCTACAACTCCAATCTGTTCCGGAGGAAATGCTGTATTTGCTTTATCAGGAACTGCCAATGCAACAGTGAGTTATACTATTAATACGGGTGCCAACCAAACAGTTGTTTTAGACGCATCTGGAAATGCAACGGTATCAATAAATGCGGTGACAACAAATAAAACCATTTTGTTAAGCCAAATTAGTTTAGGAACCTGTGATGCAACAATAAGTAATACGGCAACAGTTGTAGTTTCACCAAATCCAACTTTCGGAAATCTAACTG
>CAIMMM010000050.1 GCA_903842575.1 uncultured Bacteroidota bacterium
CGGTATTCAACACGGAATTCATTATTTATTCGGAGCTCCTGTCGGCGTTACAGCACTTATCATTAATATTCCATTAACAATTATCGGGATAAAAATTCTCGGACCGAGGTTTGGAATTAAAACAGTTGTTGGCATGGTGCTTTCATCTGTTTTTATGGATTTACTCACCTATTTTTGGGGAGAAAGACCTTTGGTTGTAAATGACGCCTTGTTATCTACAATTTTTGGAGGCGTTTTATCAGGTTTTGGATTGGGATTGATTTTTAAAGCAAAAGCAACCTCTGGAGGCTCTGATATTATAGCAATGATTATTGCAAAATATACCAAACTTCCGATTGGCCAATTGATGATTTATGTTGATTCTTGCATTGTTTTAATCGGTTTATTTGCTTTTGGCGACTGGAAAATTCCTTTATATTCCTGGCTGGTAATTTTCCTTTGTGGGAAAGTGATTGATGTTGTTTTGCAAGGAGTGAGTTACGACAAAACCGTTTTTATTGTTTCCGATAAATACGAAGAGATTAGAAATGTAATTATTAATGATCTTGATCGTGGGGGAACAACGATAAAAGCAGAAGGAATGTATCAAGGCAATCCCAAAAATGTAATTTTCACCAACGTAAACAGACGCGAACTGGCTATTTTACAATCTTATATTCACCAGATTGACCCAAATGCATTTATGACGGTAATCAACGCCAACGAAGTAATTGGTAGTGGTTTTAAATCCTTGAAAGAAAAAGTTATTGAGTAAAAAGAATCCAGTTAGCGCGGATTTGTAATCCGTGCTAAGTACTGATTTTAATTTTGGCACGGATTGCAATTCCGCGCCAACCATTGGTAATCGAAAAGCTAAAAAGTAATAAATTAATAAATACAAAAAAATGAACACAATCACCTATAAAGGATACGTTGGAAGTATTCAGTTTTCACCAGAAGACGAAGTGTTCTTTGGCAAAATTGAGCACATCAATGATTTAATTACCTTTGAATCGGACAATGCCCATAAATTAAAAGAAGCGTTTGAAGAAGCTGTAAATGATTATATAAAATTCTGTAATGAAAAAGGCACCAAACCCGAAAAACCATTCAAAGGCAGTTTTAATGTGAGAGTAAGCCCATCCGTGCATAAGCTTGCGTTTATCAAAGCAAAAGAAACTGGCATCTCTTTAAATAAATTGATTGAAAGAGCTATTGAAAAAGAGGTTCAATAAATAAGTATGAAAAAATTAATTTATTTAGTTTCATTGATGACCTTTACTTTGTTTTTTAATGGCTGTATTATTTTGCGTAATGGTATTTATAAAGATTTATTGAACGAGGTCGGGGACAACGAAGATGTTACATTATATTGGAATAGTGAAAGTTTAGGTGCTGTTTTTGGCCTTGGTGGATGGGGTGATGTGTATAAATACACTAGCGATTCTTTGCACACAAGGTTTAAATATGAGTTCAATGTAGCAACGCACACTTGTCCATTAATAAAATTGAATTCTTTTTCCTTTACCCGAAAAATTGATAAGGACTCAATCCCTTTTAAATTATATTTTACGGATTATAGTAAAATTGAAAAAGACAGTTTGCCCTTTATGAAAGATAGTATTTCTTATTCTATTAACAAAGGGACTAGAGGGTTAGCGTTTCCAATAAATAGCTTGCCTTTTTCAATTGACAAGATGTTAGTAGGAAAACGAAATACTTTTAGAATTGTTGCGGAAAGTATTGAATCTTATTATAATACCAACGAAATTTATATCAGTTACGACATAGAAATAGGTAACTAACGTATCATTCGCAAAAACATTAAATACTCTAGAAAAAGAGTGTATGATTTTAGGCCTAAGTTTTGGTAAAAGAAATTCATATGAAAAAATTAATTTATTTAGTTTCATTGATAACC
>CAIMMM010000051.1 GCA_903842575.1 uncultured Bacteroidota bacterium
AGACCTAACTATTCTGAATCTTCCAGTAGTATGGGTAGTAGCTGTGGCCGCTCCAATCTATGTCCAGGCACCACTTACTATTTTATATGTCTGATATACGTTTGCAACAGCACTTCGAATTCGTCTAATAAGAAAACCATTTGCACTACTATCTCATTCATTTAATTTTTGTGTTTTATGGTTAAGTTTAAATTTTATTTCCGCCTGTTCTTTGGTAAATTTCCAGTTTATTCCGGCTTTTATTTTATTTCTATGTTTTGACCAAGCCGCTATATGTTTGCGCATTTCTTTTAGTTCCAAAATCTTTTGGTTAAGACATTGACTGGATAAAACATTAATTTCTATTTCTGCCATATTCAGCCAGGAAGCGTGTTTAGGCGTATAATGGAATTTAATTCTTTTAAGGATATTTTTAGCTTCTATTTTGGAAAATGTTTCATAGAAAGATTTTTCAAAATGGGTGTTGAGATTATCAAGAACGATATGAATTTTTTTGGCGTTTTTATATTTAAACAGTTTTATAATTCTTTTTATTTCTTTAGCAAAATCCGTTTTAGTTCGCCTTTTAGTGACTTTGATAGTACGGAATTTCCCTTTAGGCTCCACTGTTACAAATATATTTGCCGTGCCATTTCGTTTATATCTGTAATCAACTCTTTTGATTCTTCCTGGCTTTATTGGTATGGATTGTAGAGAAGAGCCTAATAATTGTTTATTCTTTTCATCAAAACAGATAACCGGATTTTTTGGATCATATGGTTTTTTATAAAGCCTTGTAATATCAAACATTCTTTCAATGTATTCATCGGTTATTTTTGCGATACACCACATTTTTTTCCCGCCACGGTTTTAAATCGCTTTGTAATAATACATTATGAATTGTTCCTCGACTTAATGGTTTTTTCCGATTTTTTAATTTGATATTTATCTTTTCGGTTAAGAGGTCGAGCGTCCATTTTCCATAGCCATCAACTGGTTCAGTACAGGCTAACGCGGTTATTTCTACTTCTTCTTCAATGGTTGTCACCTTGGGTTGTCCAGAACGCGGGGCATCATATATTGCGCGCTTTATTCCGCCTTCGGCATATTTTTTACGAACATTTTGAGGCGTCCATTGGGATAAATCAAGAGTTTCCCTAATTTCCTTATCAGTTTTACCAGAATTGACCAAAAGTAATATTCTGGCCCTAGTGATAGTTCTTGCTGATTGCCTTCCTTTTTTAATGAGCGAACATAACTCTTTCATTTCTTTTTTAGAAAGAGACACTTGATATTTTTTCATACGAGATAATGTTAATAAATAAAAACTTTCTTTATTAACATTATACCACATAATAATAATTAACACAAAATTTAATTAAACGAGACACTACCGTCTATTAGAAGAAGATTTGCTACTGAATTTTCAACAGCAGGTTGATTTAGATTATCGAAATTAACTTGGGCATCAAAATCACCTGAATATGATAGAGGAGTCTCAACACTAGCTATTGAATTTACAGTGGCTCCAGTAATAGACATATGTAGTTTTCCGGCGGATTCTGTAATAGAAGCAGCAGCTGATTGCAATATCGTCGTCCAAAGTCCCGTATCCACCACCCCATCCTCAAAATCATCCCAATTTCCACTTGC
>CAIMMM010000052.1 GCA_903842575.1 uncultured Bacteroidota bacterium
AATTGGCTATTTCTGAGGAATTTAATCAAGTAGTACTTACTGTTTTGCGAAAAGGGAATGTTATAAAATAAAAACTATAGAATAAAGAGTATCGCTAGCAGGATTAATTTTTTTATTACATTTGTGCTCAATATCAAATAAATCAATATATAATATGCATCTTTCAATGAAAAAAGTAATATTTTTATTAATTGTTGTGTTCACTGTTTCTAAAGGATATAGTCAAGTTTATGTTCCAGCTTATGGTAACGTTGTTAATCAATGTTTACAAACCAATATCACCAATAATTTAACTGAATATGAAGCACTTGGACTTAAACGAAGAGGAACTACTGCTTTACAAAACACGTTAGATTGGTTAAAAAATAAATATTTGAATTATGGCTATACTGCAACTCAATTTCAAGAAGATTCTTATACCTATTCGGGTTCACCTGCTACTTGTAAAAATCTTATAGTAACAAAAGTAGGGACAGTATATCCAGACACTTTTGTAATTGTTTGTGGACATTACGATTCCATTGGAGGAACGGGAACTAATGATAATGGAAGTGGTTTGAATTGTGTCTTGGAAACCGCTCGATTATTGCAAAGCATTCCAACAGAATATTCTATTAAATTTATTAATTTTAGCGGTGAAGAAGATGGGTTGTACGGAAGTCAGCATTATGTATCTTCCATTGTTAATGGGACCAATCCTAAAATGAATATTCGATTGGTTTTAAATATAGATGAAGTTGGTGGCGTAGCTGGAATGACCAACAATACCATAACATGCGAAAGAGATACCAATAATTCTCCTTCAACAAATAATGCGTTATCTAGCACAATGACCAACGAATTAATTACCTGTGTTGGATTATACTCTCCTTCTTTAAATACATTTTTAGATTATGCTTATGCTTCGGATTATATGCCGTTTCAAACCAACAATGAAATCATTACGGGTTTTTTCGAAACCAATGAAACAACTCATAAACACACAAATTCCGATTTGTTAATTTATATGGATCCGGTTTATAATTATAATATTGCCAAAGCTACAATTGGGGCTACAATGCATTTTGCTAAAGCAAGCACATCCACTTTAGCAAATGAAGCTTTTCAAGCAGACTTTCAGGTGAGTTTCTTTCCCAATCCAGTTAAAGATATTTTGTCCATTAGTTTGGGTTCGTTAGTGGATAATTGTTATACTTTTTCACTGATTGATATTCAAGGGAAAAAGGTGTTTACAAAAAAGATTTTGGATCCAAAATTGGTAGAAGAAATAAATCTTTCAGGAATAAGTAATGGTATGTACCTAGGTGTTTTAGAAACAGCGAGCCAGCGAATTACTAAGAAAATAGTTGTTGAATAAAAAGAAAGCCTTTCAATTGAAAGGCTTTCTTTTTATAATTTATCTTTTAAATAAAAACCAGTGATCGAATTTTTATTTTTCACTATTTCCTCGGGTGTACCAATAGCTAAAATTTGACCTCCATTTTCTCCTCCTTCTGGACCTAAATCAATAATCCAATCGGCACATTTTATTAAATCCAAATTGTGTTCAATTACAATAATAGAATGTCCTTTTTCTAATAAAGCGTCAAAAGAAGCTAATAGTTTCTTGATATCATGAAAATGAAGTCCCGTTGTTGGTTCATCAAATACAAATAAAGCTTTTTCTTTGGTAACGCCTTTTACTAAAAACGACGCTAATTTTATACGTTGGGCTTCTCCGCCTGAAAGAGTTGAAGAAGATTGCCCTAATTGTACATAACCCAAACCTACATCTTGAAGCGGTTGCAATTTTTGCATGATTTTAGATTGCTTATGCAGCGTGAAAAAAGCAATAGCTTCATCTAAAGTCATAGTGAGAATATTATCGATGTTTTTACCTTCAAAAGCAACTTCAAGGACTTCTTTTTTGAATCGTTTTCCATTACATGTATCGCAAGGCAAAGAGACATCCGCCATAAAGACCATTTCCACATTTATTGATCCTTCGCCTTTGCAGGTTTCACATCGTCCACCATCTACATTAAACGAAAAATGTTTGGCTTGATACCCTCTAACTTTGGATAATTTTTCTTTAGCATACAAATCCCGAATGTCATCATAGGCTTTGATATAAGTAACAGGATTGGAACGCGAACTTCTTCCAATTGGATTTTGATCTACATATTCGATATGCTTAATATGCGAATAACTTCCAGAAATATCTGTAAACTGTCCTGCTTTATCACTAACACCTTCCAATTTTTTTTGCATGGCAGGAAAGAGAATTTTTTTAACCAATGTGCTTTTTCCACTTCCAGAAACACCTGTAATTACAGTTAAACTTTCTAATGGGAAAGCAACATTTACATTTTGTAAGTTGTTTTCACGAGCGCCTTTTATTTCGATGAAATTATTTGATTTTCTGCGTTTTTTGGGTACAGATATTTCCATATCTCCATTCAAATATTGAGCAGTTAAGGAATCGGATTTTAGAATTTCTTCAAAAGTGCCTTGAGCTACTAATTCTCCACCAAAAGTTCCAGCTTCGGGACCAATATCAATAATCATATCGGCATTTTTCATGATGTCTTCATCGTGTTCCACAACAATTACCGTATTCCCCAAATCCCGAAGATTTTTCAAAACTTTTATCAATCTCTCTGTGTCTTTTGGATGTAATCCAATACTGGGTTCATCCAAAATATACATCGAACCAACTAAACTACTTCCTAAAGACGTAGCCAAATTAATTCGTTGTGATTCACCACCAGATAACGATGCCGAGTTTCTGTTTAGGGATAAATAGTCCAATCCTACATCACTTAAAAAAGATAATCGGCTATTGATTTCGATAAGCAATCGCTTGGCCACTTTTTGGTCATACTCGGATAATTCCAACTGATTAAAAAATGCAATCAATCTTTTAATTGGCAAATCCACCAAATCAGAAATGGTCTTTTTGCCCACCGTAATATAATTGGCTTCTGGACGTAAACGTTTTCCTCTGCAGCTGTAGCATTTGGTTTTGCCACGATAGCGAGAAAGCATCACGCGGTTTTGAATTTTATAATTTTTCTCTTCCAATTCTTTGAAGAAATCGTTCAAACCTGTAAAATATTCATTGCCTTTCCAAACCAAGTTTTTTTGTTCTTCCGAAAGTTCATAAAAAGGTTTATGTATTGGAAAATCAAACTTATAGGCATTATTGACCAACATATCTCGATACCATCCCATACTTTCGCCACGCCAAGGAAAAATAGCACTTTCATAAACCGAAAGGGCTGTATTTGGCATCACTAATTCTTCATCTATACCAATGATATTACCATATCCTTCACAAACGGGACAGGCTCCATAAGGATTGTTAAAACTAAATAAATGGATGTTGGGTTCCAAAAAAGTGATGCCATCCAATTCAAAATTGGAACTGAAAGCGATTCTTTTTTTAGTAGCTACTTCTTGTAAAAAACAATTTCCTTTTCCTTCAAAAAAAGCGGTTTGAATGGCATCTGCCAAACGATTGTAGAATTCTTCTTCCTCTTTAACTACTATTCTATCGATAATTAGAAGGATATCTTTATTGTCGAATGAATGTTGGTCAATTTCGTCCAAACGAACCATTTCGTTATTTACTAAAATACGAGCAAAACCTTGTTGTAGGAGCACTTTCAGTTTGTCTTCTAGCTTTCTGCCTTCTTCCAAATGAATAGGAGCTAGGAGCAACCATTTGCTATCCATTTCAAATGATTTTACTGCATTGATAATATCGGATACGGTGTCTTTTTTTACTTCAGCACCAGAAACAGGGGAAAATGTTTTTCCTATTCGAGCAAAAAGTAATTTTAAATAGTCATAAATTTCTGTTGAAGTTCCAACAGTAGAACGCGCATTGGTGGTATTTACTTTTTGCTCAATGGCAATTGCTGGTGCAATTCCTTTGATGTATTCTACTTTTGGTTTATCTAATCGGCCTAGAAACTGCCTAGCATAAGAGGACAAGCTTTCCACATACCGACGTTGGCCTTCAGCATACAAAGTATCAAAGGCCAAACTCGACTTTCCAGAGCCTGAAAGTCCAGTAATAACAACCAATTTGTTTCTTGGTATCGCCACATCAAGATTTTTCAAATTGTGAATTTGAGCACCTTTTATGATGATATTTTTCTTAGGCTCGAGTATAGAAATATCCCTATTAATCATGGTAGTTTTTAGAATGTTTGCAAAGATAATTAATTAAGTGGTCATAAAGAAAGGAGGTGTAAAAACTAATAATTGCCTATTAAATTTATTAATTTTTTGAGAATATGGAATTTTGCATATCATTGTTTTTTTTATGTTTTTTTGGGAATATTTTATTTTTAGACACGTTTTAGAATTTTATTGGTGATATTAAATATATAATCTCCTATACAATTCAATGTTTTCACCATAACATTACCACAACATTTAGGGTGTCAATTTATTTAGAGCCCATGATAACTGCCAATAAAGGCTCATTATTGGATTTAAAAACATTGATTTTATTGGATAAATATTTAGGTGCTGTTTTTATTGGATTTGTATAGTTTTTATATAATAGAATAAAAAGTAATTTAACACAACACTCCCTAGATTTGGTAAAACTATTTAAAATCAAATTATTATGAAAAAAATTACTTTGCTACTGGTCCTTTTGACTATTTCATTTGGATATTCACAATCGCTAACCGGAACTTGGAAAATGAGCCCACAATCAGGAGCGCTTGGTGTTGGAGCTTCTCAAGGGGATACTTCATGGTGGTCTAATAATGCTGGAGATGTTATTACAAGAGCTTGCTTTTTTGATGACGAGTATGTATTTAATTCAGATGGCTCTTTTACTAATGTATTAGGAACTCAATCTTGGATTGAAGGATGGCAAGGCGGAGGTGATGCCTGCGGAACACCAGTTGCGCCACACAATGGATCAAATGCAGCCGCTTGGTCTTATAATTCTACTGCAAACACTATAACACTAACTGGTGTTGGAGCTTATTTAGGTCTTGCTAAAGTTTATAACGGGGGGGAACTTACCAGCCCATCTGCAGCACCAGCTTCAATAACCTATAATGTTACTTCTTTTAGTGCTAATTCTATAACACTTGATATATCAATCGGAGGTGGATGGTGGCGCTTTATTTTAGCTAAGCAATTAGTAGCTTCGCCACTAGAAGGAACATGGCGAATGAGTCCTCAAGCTGGTGCTTTTGGAGTTGGTCCCACTCAAGGGGATACTCAATGGTTTTCAAATTCTTTAGCTGATGTTACAACAAGAGCTTGTTTTTTTGACGATGATTATGTTTTTAATGCTAATGGAACTTTCAGCAATGTTTTAGGCACACAATCTTGGATTGAAGGTTGGCAAGGTGGAACAGATTCTTGCGGAACACCAGTTGCTCCTCATAATGGTTCAAATGCTGCTACATATGCATATAATACTACTAACAATACAATCACTCTTTCAGGTGTGGGTGCTTATTTAGGATTGGCAAAAGCTTATAATGGAGGCGAACTTACAAATCCTGCCAATGCTCCGGCTTCTATAACTTATACTGTAACGTCAATAACATCTAATTTACTAACACTAGACATATCAATTGGAGGCGGGTGGTGGCGCTATATATTAGCCAAACAAGGAGTTGCACCTACTTGTAATGATGGTATTCAAAATGGAACTGAAACAGGTATTGATTGCGGAGGTACATGTTCTAACCCTTGTTTAACGCAAATCGATTTACCGGTAACTTTTGAAGGGAATTCAGTAAATTATACAGTTACAGATTTTGGCGATTGTGTTTCTACAAAAATTGTTGACCCTACAGATGCTGGGAACACGGTTATAAGAACCGTTAAACCTGCTACTGCACCTTTATGGGGAGGTACAACAATTGGCACAAATGCTGGGTTTAGTTCACCTATACCATTTACAGTTTCAAATAGAAAAATGTATGTAAGAGTTTGGTCTCCGGACGCAGGTATTCCTGTGCTTCTTAAAGTCGAGGTTTCAGGGCAACCTACTCAATCTTGTCAAACTTTAACGAACACTACCGTAGCTAATGGATGGCAAACCATGGAGTTTGATTTTAATAATCAAGCATCAGGAACAGCTGCATTCAACCCTGCATTTCCATTTAATATGGCTTCTGTCTTTTTTAATTTTGGTACTGATGGTGCAACAGCGGGTGCAAAAACGTATTATTTTGATAATGTAAGTTATGGTGCACCACTTTTAGGAGTAAGCCAATTCAATTTTTCAAATGTAAAAATGTATCCAAATCCAACTTCTACTATTTTTACTATTGAAGCACAAGCGCCAATAAATAATATAGCTATTTATAATATTCTGGGACAAGAAGTTTTGGTTAAAAATCCAAATGCAGTAACGGTAAGTATTGATATTGCTAATTTTGAAACAGGTATTTACATAGTTAAAACAACAATTGGAGGAATTGTAACCTCTTCAAGAATTGTGAAAAAATAAGTTTAGTTTTTTTTATTAGAAAAGCACGTTTGTAAAAGGGCGTGCTTTTTTTGCTTTTATCCCAATGAAATATTTAATTTTATCCTAGTTTATACATATCTTTAAGCACTTAAAATATAAATTTTTTATTATAAACATGTTAAAAGTTAAAATGCCAATAAAGATTTTTTATTTTTTATTTCTACTTCCGTTTTTGAGTTTTGCTCAAGATTTACCACCTATTGTAAAATACAATTCAACCACATATGGTGCTGGAAATCAAAACTGGATGATATCTCAGGATAAAAATAATTACATCTACTTTGCAAATAATGACGGTCTTTTAGAATATAACGGATCAAATTGGCAGCTTTATCCTTCCCCAAACGAAACAATTGTACGTTCAGTAAAAGTTATTGGGAGTAAGGTTTATACAGGTTGTTATATGGAATTTGGATTTTGGACAAGACAAGCCAACGGACAATTAGAATATACTTCCCTTAGTAATACTATAAAAAAAAGTATTCAAGATGATGAGCAATTTTGGAATATTTTTAATTATGATCAATGGGTAATTTTTCAATCCTTGAATCGAATTTATATATATGACACGACTACTAGAAAGTTTAACATTATCACTCCCGAAAATGGTATTTTAAAATCTTTTAGAACCAACAACGCCATTTATTTTCAAACCTTAAATGAGGGAATTTTTGAAATTGAAAATGGAAAAAGTAAATTGATTTCAAATGATGCTATTTTAAGAAATAATAAGATTGTAAATATTTTTTCTACTGATGATGGACTTTTAATCCAAACTCAGTTCAGCGGATTTTATAAATTGACGGATAAAAATTTGACTCCATTCACTACGGAATTAGGACTGGCAGAAAACAGTATTTACAGTAGTCAAATCCTCTCAGATGGTGGTTTTGCATTAGGAACAATTTCAAATGGCATTTTTATTTTAACCAAAGACGGAAAAGTAAAATATCACATCACACAAAATAAAGGGTTAAGTAACAACACTGCCTTGTCATTATTTGAAGATGTTGATAAAAATCTATGGATTGGTTTGGATAATGGTATTAATTGCATCAACCTTCAGTCTCCAGTAAAAAGTTATACCGACAACACGGGGATTATGGGAACGGTATACGCATCGCTCTTGCATAATGGTAAGCTATATATTGGTACCAATCAAGGATTGTTCTTTAAAAATTATGGAAGCGATGAACAGTTTAAGTTTATAAATGGTACCAAAGGGCAGGTTTGGTCCTTATTTGAATATGACGGAACACTTTTTTGCGCACATGATTCAGGTACTTATATTATTGAAAATGAATCGGCAAAAAATATTTTTTCTCAATCAGGAACATGGAAATTTGAAACAGTTCCGAATCACAAAAATCTTTTGCTTCAAGGTAATTACTATGGTATATCGGTATTGCAAAAAGTAGCTAATCAATGGGTTTTCAAAAATAGAATTTCAGGGTTTGATTATTCGGCTAGATATTTTGAAATAACAAATTCGCTTGAAGTGTATGTTAGCCATGAATACAAAGGAGTTTTTAGATTTCAATTGGATACCGCATTAGTAAAAACAAATAATGTAATTGCCTATTCAACTCCCCAAAAAGGTAAAAATGCTAGTTTAACTAAATTCAACAATTCCATTTATTATGCTTATAAGGAAGGTATTTTTAAGTTAAATACTAAAACAAAACAGTTTAAAAAGGACAAATTGTTGAGTGCTATTTTTGAAAAAGACGAATATACATCGGGCAAATTGATTGTAGACAAGTCCAATAAAATATGGTTGTTCTCAAAAAATTATATTCATTATTTTACTTTGAGTAAATTGAGTTATGAGTTAAAACAAAATGTAATTCCAATTCCTTCTTCTCTAACCAACTCAATGTTAGGTTATGAAAACATTACTCAATTATCTAATTGTGTTTATCTAATTGGCACAACGGATGGTTATTATACGGTAAACATAAATGATTTGAGTTTTAAAAACTATAGAGTTACTATTTCTAATGTTAGTAGTAATCGCTTAAATGAAAAATTCAAAAGTTTGTCAATAACTGAAGTGGGTGATTTCAACTATGATGAAAACAATATAACAATTAATTATACAGTTCCAGAATATAATAAATACATCAACGCAGAATATCAATATTTACTTGAAGGTTTGCAAGACGTTTGGAGTGAATGGAGTGCGAAATCCTCAATAAGTTTTAAAAACCTCTCCCCAGGAGATTATACGTTTAAAGTGAGAGCAAAAATCGCGAATTCTCCCCCAGAAAATATTTCACAATATTCATTTACAATAAATAAGCCTTGGTATGCTACAAATTTAGTCTTGTTGCTTTATATATTTATAACAATGATTATCGCTTTTTTTATTAATAAAGCGTATAAAAATTATTATTATAAACAAAGAGAAAAACTGATAGAAGAGAACAATCTATTGTTAGAAATTAAAGAATTGGAAAACACTCAGCAATTAATGAAAGTTAGGAATGAGCAACTTTCACAAGATGTAGACACTAAAAGCAGGGAATTGGCCGTGTCTACAATGAGTTTGATTAATAAAAACGAATTATTGTCCATTATCAAAGAGGATTTAAAAAATACTTCAAACGATGAAAACAGGAATATTAAATCGGTGATTTCAACAATTACTAAAAATATTTCAGAAGAAGATAGTTGGAAAGTTTTTAAAGAAGCTTTTGATAGTGCTGACAAAGATTTTTTGAAAAAAGTAAAATTAGCCCATTCCTCTTTAACACCTAATGATTTGCGTCTTTGTGCTTATCTAAGATTGAATCTCTCTTCAAAAGAAATTGCCCCTTTATTGAATATTTCTGTGAGAAGCTTGGAAATTAAACGATATCGTTTGCGTAAAAAAATGGATTTACCGCACGAACAAGGGCTTGTGGAGTACATTCTTTCTATTTAGAATTATATACTTTACTATAAAAAACTATACATTACCTTAACATTAACGTTTTCGAAAACGATATAAGCTACTTTATGTTATATAAATTCAATAATTTTTTCGTCAAATTCCTTAAAATTCCTTTTGTTTATTAGGAAGCACAAAAATGAGAACCACTTTTTTTATATTGTATATTTTTTGTTGTGGTTCTTTTTGATTTATTATCTTATCTACCTTTTACTTTTATAACTCAACAAAATTAATTATTTATGAAATCAAAATTCTTATTAATCCTTTTCATCTTATTTTCTTCCTTTGCCTATTCGCAGCAATATGAAATAAGCGGAACAGTTCAAGATGGTGCAAATGGCATTCCACTGACAGGTGTAAACATTCAATTTAAAAATACTACTACAAGTTTATCCACTGATATTGATGGGAACTTTAAAATTTCAAAAATACCAACAGGAAGTAGACTTGTATTTAGTTTTATTGGTTATAAAAGCTATGAACTGGTTGTTTCTAAAAGCGAAAAAATAATAATTTCTTTGAAACAAGAAGCAAGTTCTCTTGAAGAAGTTATAGTTGTAGGGTACGGAAATAAAAAGAAAAGAGATTTAACAGGTGCTGTTACGGTAATTTCATCAAAAACCATTGAGGAATTAAAACCGATAAAAGCGGAACAAGCTTTACAAGGAACCGTTGCCGGTGTAGTTGTTAGTTCTCAATCTGGCGCACCGGGTGCCGCTTTGGACATTCGAATTAGAGGAATTTCTACCAATGGAAATAATGGCGCTACTGTTATTATTGATGGTTATCAAGGTGATTTGAGTATTTTAAATCCAGATGATATTGATTCGTTTACAGTTTTAAAAGACGCACAAGCTGCAGTTTATGGTACTATAGGTGCCAATGGAGTGGTGCTTGTAACCACTAAATCGGGTAAGAAAAATTCAAAAACAAAAGTTTCTTTTAATTCATACACTGGTTTTCAAGAAACTACTAAAAAATTATCTTTATTAAATGCCACCGAATATGCATTGTTATTAAATGAAAGTTATGCAAATGGCGGTCAAACCCTTCCTTATCCCAATGTTTCCGGATTAGGAAAAGGTACCAATTGGCAAAAAGAAATATTTAATACTGCTCCAATCATAAGTAATGATTTTACTGTTTCGGGAGGGTCCGATAAAATATCTTATGTATTCAGCGGTTCCGATTTATCTCAAGAAGGTATTATAGGGAAAGGGAAATCCGATTTTAAAAGGAATACAGCTAGGTTGGCTTTAAATGCTGATTTGTCTTCCAAAATTAAATTGAAAACAAATATTATCTACACCTATATAGATAGAGATGCTTTAAACGAGAGTGGATTAGGTTCTGTTTTATTCAATGCTATCAATACGCCTTCAACACTTCCCTTGTATGATGCAAATGGCGATTATAGTTTAGTGCCAAGTACGCCTGGTTTTGGTATAGAAATTATTAATCCACTTGCTCAAATTGAAAACACCTATAATGATTACAAATTAAAAAAATTAAATGGTAGCGTTGGTTTGGAGTTTGCCCTATTCAAAGATTTCAAGGTGACTTCAAGAATGGGTTTTAATACTGGAAATAGTATTGGAAAATCATTCTCAAAAGAACTTGATTATGGCGGAAAAGTTTTCGATGTGACTAGGAGTAGTGTCTCTCAAAATGCCATCAATGATAATAGTTACACATTTGATTTGTTTGCTGAATATACTAAAGTTTTTGCAGAAAATCATAAAGTTAAAGCAACCGTTGGAACCACAATCTACAAGGAATATGGTTCAGGCCTTTTCGCTACTGGGTATGATGTTCCAAATAATTCTTGGAGTAATGCCGACATTAGTTTAGCAACAGGAACTAGTTTAAACGGAGGAAGAGATGTGGGTTCTTATGCTTATGACGAAAGAAGATTGTCTCATTTTGCCGTTTTAGAGTATGGCTACAAAGGAAAATATTTGCTTTCCGGAACAATAAGACGTGACCTTTCAACAAAATTCGGGCCCGATAACAGGGTTGCCATTTTCCCTGCAGTAACTGCTGGTTGGGTTATCTCTGACGAAAGTTTTTTTACTAAAAATAATTACTTTAATTTCTTAAAGTTAAGACTTAGTTATGGTATTTTAGGAAACGACCAAATTAGAAATAATGGTTATGTTGGCTCACTAAGTGGAGAAGGAACTTATGTCTTTAATGGTAACCTTGTAAATGGTGTCGCTGTTGGGGTTTTACCAAATCCAAAATTGCAATGGGAAGAAGCCAAAAAGTTTGACGTTGGTTTAGACTTAAAATTCTACAGTGAAAAAGTGGATGTGACCATTGATTATTTTAATGATGTAAGAGATAATTTATTGATTGGTAATATTCCAGTTTCAGGAATAACGGGAGTTTATGCCCCTGGTTCTGGTTCGCCTACAGTAAATGCAGGTTCTGTAAGAAACAGAGGAGTTGAATTTGCGATTAATTACAAGGAAAAAGTTTCAGAAGATTTTAAATTGGGTATTGGATTCAATATCACTTCAATCAAGAATGAAGTGCTAGAAGTTAATAACAGTACAGGATTTCTTGAAGGAGGATCTTTTGGAGTAGGACAGTTAGCCCCATCAAGAATGGAAGTAGGTCAGCCAATAGGTTATTTTTATGGCTATCAAACAGATGGAATTTTTCAAAATCAAGCAGAAATAGATGCTGCGCCTACTCAAGCTGCTCTTGGCGCGGCAACTTCTCCAGGTGATATTCGTTACAAAGATTTAAATAATGATGGCAAAATCACAACTAGCGATAGAACTAATATTGGTGACCCAATTGCCGATACCACTATGGGTTTCAATTTCAATTTAACCTATAAAAATTTCGATTTTGTTACTTATGCCTATGCCTCATTAGGAAATGACATGGTTAGAAATTATGAGCGTACCCTTTCTGATATCAACAGATTAAATTATGTTCTAGGAAGATGGACTGGAGAAGGAACTAGTAACAGTGTGCCTAGAGTTACAACTGGTGCAACAAACAACAATGTGCTTTCCGATTATTTTGTTGAAGACGCTTCTTTTTTGAGAATTCAAAATATTCAATTGGGGTATACTCTAAATAGTAAAGTTTCAGAAAAAATTGGGGTTAGTAAATTCCGAATTTATACGAGCGTAAATAATATTTACACCTTTACTAAATACCGTGGTTTTGACGCAGCAGCTTCAAGTGGGAATCCAATTGGCGGTGGAATTGATTATGGATTTTATCCGTCTCCAAGGACTTTTTTGTTAGGACTCAATATTAATTTTTAAAATTAGAAAGATGAAAAAATATATAGTAAAAATAAGTATTGCGATATTACTCCTGGTAACGATAAGTACATCGTGTACCGACAGTTTTGTAGATCGTACACCCGTATATTCGATAGATTCGGAAAATTATTTTAATTCCGAAGATGATTATAACAATGCATTAATAGCTGCTTATGATTTGTTGCAGGCATCCTATGTTAATGTTTTAATGGGTGAAATAGCGTCAGATAATACCCTTTCCGGTGGTGAAAGTGCCACCGACGTCCCAGGTTTTCAATCGGTAGATGAGATGAGCCATGCACCCGATAATAGTAATATAAAAGACTTATGGAATTGGATGTTTGCAGGGGTGCAAAGAGCTAATTATATTTTAGAGTTCAAAGATAAAACGAATTTTGAAGGGAAAACGCAAATTATAGCCGAAGCCCGTTTTTTAAGAGCTTACTACCAATTTGAATTGGTGAAATGGTTTGGTGCCATTCCAATGAAAGGCGATGCAAGGTTTAAACTAGGCGATGAAAAAACAATTCCGCGTTCTCCGGTGCCTGATGTTTATGCTTCAATTGAATCCGACTTGCTTTATGCCATTGATAATCTTAATGCTGTTGCTCCGCAAACAGGTAGAGCTACCAAAGGGGCGGCACAAGCCCTTTTAGGAAAAGCCTATTTATACCAAAATAAATTTGTAGAGGCGTCAACGGTATTGGATCAATTAATCACCTCAGGTTCCTATTCTTTAGTGTCTAATTACAATACAATTTTTGAAAACAATAATGAAAATAATTCCGAATCGGTGTTTGAAGTGCAATACTCCGATGGCGAAGGTGCTGGTTTTGGATGTCTTCAATGTAGTGAAGGAAATGTTGCCGTAGGTTTTAACGGAATTAGAAATTATGCGGGACCTCTTTTCGATTCAGGATTTAGTTTTAATGTTCCTACACAAGAAGCTTATGATGCTTATGAAGTGGGAGATAATCGTAGAGATGTTGCCATTTTGAATATCGTGACCTTTGCTGCAGCAAATAATGCAACTTATGGAACGGGCTATAAACACACTGGTTTTTTCAATAGAAAATACCTTCCCCGACAAGGTGATGCCAATATTGGCGATCAAAACTTGACCAATCCCAACAACTACAGAGCCATCCGTTATGCTGATGTATTGTTAATGGCTGCCGAAGCTTTAAATAGAGGTGGGATAAATGATGACAAAGCTAAGATGTATTTAAACCTAGTTAGAAGCAGAGCTTTTGGCGATTCAAATCATATCATCTCGGCTTCTGGTCCGGCATTGACTGATTTTATTTTGGCAGAAAGAAGACTTGAATTAATGGGAGAAGGACATCGTTTCTTTGACCTAGTTAGAACCGGCAAAGCAGCACAAGCAATTACAGGTTTTACAGTTGATAAAAATGAAGTATTCCCAATTCCATTTGATGAAATTCAGTTTTCTAATGGCAATTGGCAACAAAATATTGGTTACTAAATAAAAAACAATTATGAAAAAAATACAACTATTTATAAGTCTATTCATTTTAGCATTTCTTTTTGGATGTTCTAATGACACCAGCGATATCAATATAGATGATATTAATGCGCCTGTGGATATCTCAGCTTTGATGACCATCAAGCAAGACAACAGTGGAAAGGTTACTTTTATTCCAAGAGGAGAAGGAGTATCTCAATACGAAATTTTTTATGGTGACGGAACTGTTGACCCTGGTTATGTAAGTCCGGGCGCAACTATTCTACATATTTATGCAGAAGGGGTTTACCAAGTGAAAATTGTGGGTACAACATTAAACGGTAAAAGAACCGAAGTTATTCAGGTATTAACCGTTTCATTTTTAGCTCCAACGGATTTTGTTGCCACTATTGCCCATGTGCCTGGAGATAATATGTCGATAACTGTTCAAGCTACCGCAAATTTGGAAACCTTTTTTCAAGTTTATTTCGGAGAAACTCCTGGAGAAACTCCAGTTGATTTTATGCAGGGAGAAACACTAACTCATACTTATGCCAATACAGGAACTTATCAGGTTCGTGTTGTAGCCTTGAGTGGTGGAGCAGCAACTGTTGAACACCTTGAAGATGTTGTTATCTCAAATCCTATATTGTTACCGGTAGATTTTGAATCGCCTACTTTAAATTATGCTTTTACCAATTTTGGAGGAGCCAACTCAACCGTAGTAAATAATCCGAATATTAGTGCAGAAAATGGAAGTGCCAAAGTGGGTAGATTAACTAAAAATAATGGATCCGAAGTTTGGGCTGGCTCATTTTTGGAACTAGGAGTACCTATAGACTTTTCTACCTTGCAAAAAATTAAAATAAAATCATGGTCTCCACAAGCGGGAATAGTGGTTAAAATGAAGTTAGAGAATTTAACCGATCCCAATATAAATACAGAAGTTGATGTTACCAATACAGTAGCAAATGCTTGGGAAGATTTAATATTTGATTTCACTGGAGTTAATAATGCTAACAACTACCAAAGAGTTGTTATTTTCTATAATTTCGGTAACAACGGAACAGGATTGAATTATTATTTTGATGATATTCAATTGACGTCAGGAGCAGAACAAGTTGTCTTACCATTGACTTTTCAATCTACAACCTTAACCTATAATTTCACCAATTTTGGAGGTGCTACAACGACTGTTGTAAATAATCCAGATGCTACGGGAATCAATACCAGTACCAAGGTTGGGAAATTGGTAAAAGGAAGTGGTGCTCAGGTATGGGCCGGTTCCTTTATAGAATTAGCAAATCCAATTAATTTTGCCTCACAACAAAAAATAAAAATAAAAGTTTGGTCACCTCAAGCTGGCATAATTGTAAAATTGAAACTTGAAAATCTTGCTAATGCTAACATCAATACTGAACTTGATGCTACGACAACTCTTGCTAATGGTTGGGAAGAACTTACTTATGATTTTACAGGAATCAATAATGCCAATAACTATCAACGCGTAGTGGTTTTCTTCAATTTTGGTAATGCGGGTACCGGAACTACTTATTATTTTGATGATATAAAACTTTCCAATTAAAAAAAATAAAAATGAAAAAAATAATAAACATACTTTCAATTTTGACCTTATTCTTAATGGTCGGTTGTCAAGAAGATGAAAAGTCATTCGGAGATATCAATGCTCCAACAAACCTTCAGGTTACTGCTGATATTGTTGGTAAAACAACCGATTTACCCTTTGGTGATGGTACCGGAGTGGTTAAATTTACCGCTACTGCTGATAATGCTATTTCGTATAAATATGTTTTTAGCGATGGAACATCAGCTAATGCGCCAAGTGGTATATATGATAAACGATTTACACAAAATGGGATAAATACTTATACGGTTACGGTTATTGCTTCAGGAGCTGGTGGAATAGCAACCAATACAACATTAGAAGTTGAAGTTAAAAGTGATTTTGTAGATGCAGAAGCAGTACAATTCCTTACAGGCGGAACTCATAAAAATTGGTATTGGGCTGCTTCAGAACCAGGGCATTTGGGAGTAGGGCAGAATGATAGCGATGCTACAAAAAATTATTATGCCAATTACTATCAAGCGGCTCCTTTTGAAAAAGCAGGATCGCCAAATAGTAGTTGTTTGTATGAGAATGTAATGACGTTTTCAATAGATGGTACTCAATTAAAATTTGAATTAGATAATGGAGGTCATACTTTCTTTAATACCGCATTTCAAAGTGTTGTAGGAGGTACTGCAGGAGAAGATTTTTGTTATAATTACAATACGGCTGGTTTAAAAACAGTTTCAATGAGTCCTTCAGAATCAGTTGTTGCGGCCAATAATATTGCAGGGCAAACTAGAGGAACCATGTTGAATTTTTCCGACGGTGGATTTATGGGATATTATATTGGTCAGAGTTCTTACGAAATTTTATCCATCACTGAAAATAGAATGGTGGTCAGAGCAGTAATGGGTGGCAATCCAGCTTTGGCGTGGTATCATATTTTTACCACCATTCAACCAACACAAGATGCTACAGATTATACAAACCTAGTTTGGTCTGATGAATTCAATACCGATGGCGCTCCCGATTCTTCAAAATGGGGATACAATTTAGGTGCTGGTGGATGGGGAAATGGTGAGCTTCAAAATTATACCAATAGCCCAACAAATGTTTCTGTTCAAGGAGGGAATCTTAAAATTACAGCAAAAGCCCAAACCTTAGGAGGTTCGAATTATACGTCAGCTAGATTAATTTCTGAAAATAAATTTGAATTCACTTATGGCAAAATAGAATTTAGAGCAAAATTGCCAACAGGAGGTGGAACATGGCCTGCACTCTGGTTATTAGGGCAAAATTATGCAACCAATACTTGGCCAGCCTGTGGTGAAATTGATGTCATGGAGCATAAAGGGAATGTCCCAAATGTAATTCACGGAACACTTCATTATCCCGGACATTCAGGCGGAAATGGAAATGCCAATACCACCACAACTACAAATGCTTCCACTGAATTTCATATTTATAAAGCCATTTGGTCACCCTCATCAATCCGATTTTATGTTGACAATGTATTGTTTCATTCCGTTTTAAATTCAGGGACATTACCTTTTAATAGTGACTTTTTCTTGATAATGAACGTGGCTATGGGAGGGACGTTTGGTGGAGTGATAGACCCTTTATTTATTCAGTCGAGTATGGAGGTTGACTACGTTAGAGTATATCAATAATATTTACTATACATATTGTGTAAGTCATTAGCAAGAGGTTAATAGCATTTAATTTTCTTGCCGGGAGACTTTATACAATTTGAACAAATCACCAAAATGAGTATATATCAATCAAAATATTATTTTTATATAGCAGTGCTATTTTTATATAGCTGTACTTCATCTAAGCAAATTGTTTCTGCGGAAAGTAAAAAAAATCCAATTGATAGAAAAGTTGATTCTGTTTTAAAGCTAATGAACTTAGAAGAAAAAATAGGACAACTCAATCAGTATAATGGATTTTGGGATGTAACGGGTCCAGCACCAAAAGAGGGACAAGCAGCACATAAATACGAACATTTAAAAAAAGGATGGGTTGGCTCAATGCTAAACGTAAAAGGTGTTAAGGATGTAAAAGCACTTCAGAAAATTGCTGTTGAAGAAACACGATTGGGTATTCCTCTAATTTTCGGATTTGACGTTGTTCATGGTTACAAAACAATAAGCCCAATTCCGCTAGCAGAAGCCGCAAGTTGGGATTTAGTAGCTATCAAAAAATCAGCCGCCATTGCAGCAGAAGAAGCTGCTGCTGTTGGTCTCAACTGGACTTTCGCTCCAATGGTTGACATTTCAAGAGATGCGCGATGGGGAAGAGTGATGGAAGGTGCCGGCGAAGATCCTTATCTTGGAAGTAAAATTGCCGTTGCCCGAATTCAAGGTTTTCAGGGAGATGATTTTAGTACCAACAAAACAATTTTGGCTTGTGCCAAACATTTTGCGGGCTATGCTTTCGCAGAATCGGGGAGAGATTATAATACGGTAGATGTTAGCGAATCTACTTTGCAAAATACTATTTTTCCACCATTCAAAGCCTCGGTTGAAGCGGGTGTTCGCACTTTTATGAATTCCTTCAATGAGTTAAATGGAATTCCTGCAACAGCAAATGCCTATTTGCAAAGAAAAATTCTAAAAGGCGATTGGAAGTTCCAGGGTTTTGTAGTTTCTGATTGGGGTTCCATGAAAGAAATGATTGCTCATGGCTATGTTGCCAATGAAAAATCAGCTGCTGAGGTTTCTATGAACGCTGGTTCGGACATGGATATGGAATCGTATGTTTATGTCGAAAATCTGGCCATATTGGTTAGGGAAGGCAAAGTAAAAGAATCTCTTATTGATGATGCTACCAGAAGAATTCTGAGAGTAAAATTTGAACTTGGGTTATTTGACAATCCTTATAAATACTGTGATGAAGCAAATGAAAAAGCCACAGTTGGAAAGGCAGCATTTCAAGAAGGTGTTTTAGATATGGCTAAAAAATCTATTGTTTTATTAAAAAACAATAATAACATACTGCCATTAAAAAAATCAGGGCAAAAAATAGCTTTAATAGGCGCTTTAGCAAATGACAAAACAAGTCCATTAGGGAGTTGGCGAATTGGAGCTGATGATAATACAGCGGTTTCTGTTTTGGAGGGGCTACAGAAATATCCAGATAATCAATTAACTTATGCCAAAGGTGCTGATGTAAATGTTGGAAGAACACAATTTATGTTTGAAACCAAAATCAACATGACCGATAAAACGGGTTTTGCTGAAGCTATTACCGCGGCAAAACAAGCTGATGTTGTTGTTATGGTTCTCGGAGAACATGGATTGCAAACAGGAGAAGGACGGAGTAGAACCGATATAGATTTGCCTGGCGTTCAACAGGAATTATTAGAAGAAATTTTTAAGGTTAACAAAAATATTGTTCTGGTTTTAAATAATGGACGCCCGTTGGCAATTCCTTGGGCAGATGAAAATATCCCGGCAATTGTTGAAGCTTGGCAACTTGGTACCCAAAGCGGAAATGCTATTGCTGAAGTACTTTATGGTGATTATAATCCAAGTGGGAAATTGCCAATGACTTTTCCAAGAAACGTGGGTCAAGTGCCCATTTATTATAATTATAAAAATACAGGAAGACCAACAATGAATGAACCTAACATTGTTTTCTGGTCTCATTATACCGATGCAAAAAACACCCCATTATACCCGTTTGGATATGGATTGAGTTACACCAAGTTTGATTATTCTGATTTGAAATTAAGCTCTAATTCATTTTCAAAAGATGGAAAATTAGAAGTTTCAGTTACAATAAAAAACTCTGGGCAAGTTGCTGGAAAAGAAGTCGCACAGATGTACATAAGAGATTTAGTTGGGAGTATTACACGCCCTGTGAAAGAATTAAAAGGGTTTGAAATGATAGCACTAGAACCAAACCAAACCAAAACAGTTACCTTTACCATTGATAAAAAGACAATCGAATTTTTCACTGCCAATCAAATATGGGAATCAGAACCTGGCGATTTTAAAGTTTTCATTGGAACAAATTCAGTGAATACATTGGAAGGAAATTTTCAATATTCTAATTAAATGGATATAAAAAGAATTATACTACTTTTGTTAATAGGTAGTAATTTTTGTTTTTCTCAAAAATCAAATTACAAACTAATTTGGGAAGAAAATTTTAATTCCGAAAAGTTGGATGAAACAGTTTGGAATTATGAATTAGGTGATGGTTGTCCAAATATTTGTGGTTGGGGGAATAATGAACGCCAAGTTTATACAAGGAATAATCATTTTGTAAAAGACGGAAATTTAGTTATTCAAGTTCGAAATGAACAAAATACTTATACATCAACCCGAATAACTACCAAATATAAAAAGCAGTTTCAATATGGTAGAATTGAAGCCAGAGCAAAACTGCCTCTAGGGAAGGGATTATGGCCTGCATTTTGGATGTTAGGTTCCAATATTTCGGAAGTTCATTGGCCAAAATGTGGCGAAATTGACATTCTTGAATATGTGGGGCGGGAACCAAATAAAATTTTCACGTCTTTACATACTCAAGAGAGTTTTGGGAATACTATCAATACAAAAATAACTGATATTAAAGGAATCGAAGAGGGATTTCATCTTTATGCTATAGATTGGACAAAGGATAAAATTCAATTTTTTGTAGATAATCAATTGCTTTATACTTTTTCTCCAGAAATTAAAAATGAAAGTAATTGGCCTTATAATCAGCCATTTTTTTTCATAATTAATGTTGCTGTTGGAGGTGACTTTGGAGGAAATGAAATAGATAATACAATCTTTCCACAAGAGTTTTTAATTGATTATATAAAGGTTTACCAATAAAAAATAACTTTATATTGTCTTAAAACTGTTAAAGTTTCATGTTTTATTTGCATGTTTAAATAAAATTATGTTAAATTTGGCTAATACTTAACCACAATAAATACTTTAGCCTATAGAATAATATTACTTTTTAGATAAAAAATTAATTTTTTAACCCTAAACTAAAAGGTAAACTTATGGCTACTATACAGATTCCAGACGCTTTATTGGTAAATAAATATGTAGCAGGCGATGAAAATGCTTTAGCTATATTAATCAAGAGGCACCAATCAAAAATTTTTGGCTTTATCTATTCTAAAATCTTAGATAGAGATTTAGCGGATGATATTTTTCAAGATACTTTCGTTAAAGTTATTAAAACTTTAAAATCAAATTCCTATAATGAAGAGGGAAAGTTTCTACCATGGGTAATGAGAATTGCTAGCAATTTAATTATTGATCATTACCGAAGAAATAAAAAAATGCCAATGTTAAGAGAAACAGAAGAATTCTCAATCTTTTCTATATTAAGAGATAGTTCCCCAAATATTGAAAGTGAAATGATAACAACACAGGTTGAACTAGATTTAAAAAAAATCATCAAAGGACTTCCAGAAGATCAACAAGAAGTATTGATGATGCGAATCTATCAAGACTTGAGCTTTAAAGAAATATCTGACCTAACAGGCGTGAGTATAAATACTGCTTTGGGAAGAATGCGTTATGCTTTAATGAACATGCGAAAAGTAATTGAAAAAAATCAAATTATTTTAAGTACTTAAACAATAAACAGATGAGTTGTTGCGTTATAGAATAAACAATATTTTTCTATGGCAAAAATTTACTCTAAAAGAAAATTAGCATCCCAAAATTTATTACCAAAAAAAGAAACTATACGTTTTTTGCTTGGATATTCAAGAGCATTGAGTATTATTAAAATTGGAAACATGAACTTCGAAAGCATTGCTAATTAAGGAAACATCCCGATAATTATCGGGATGTTTTTTTATAATATTCTTCCAAAATAATTTTTCTTCCAATATTTTTGGTAATGATGTCTTTTTCAATATCCCAACCTCGTGCTGGTGAATATTCTCTACCATACCAAATAATCTGAAGATGTAATTCATTCCACAATGCTTTTGGGAAAATAGCCTTTGCATCTTTTTCCGTTTGAACCACATTTTTACCATTAGTTAGATTCCATCGGTACATTAATCTATGGATATGGGTGTCCACTGGAAATGCAGGAACGCCAAAAGCTTGAGACATTACAACACTAGCTGTTTTATGACCAACGGCTGGCAATTCTTCTAAAAATTCAAAACTTTGAGGAACTTGACCCTGATGCTTTTCAATAAGAATCTTTGACAACCCATGAATTCCTTTAGATTTCATTGGAGACAAGCCACAAGGACGAATAATTTCCTTAATATCTTCTACCGAAAGTTTTACCATATCATAGGGATTGTCAGCTTTAGCAAATAAAAGTGGCGTAATTTTATTGACACGAACATCCGTACATTGTGCTGAAAGTAAAACGGCAATCAATAAGGTATAGGCATCTTTATGATCAAGCGGAATAGGAGTTTCGGGATATAACTCTTTTAATGTATTTATAATAAAGGTGGAGCGTTCTTTTTTGGTCATTTTGATTTACATTTGGATGTAAATTTATAAAACTTATACATCAAATATGACAATACTTCATAAAGGAGATAAAGCGCCCAATTTTTTGGGTCTTGACCAAGATGGCAATTCCCATTCTTTAGCAGATTATAAAGGTAAAAAACTCGTATTGTTCTTTTATCCAAAAGCAAATACACCTGGGTGTACTGCGGAGGCCTGTGATTTAAGAGATAATTTTGAACGCTTTCAAACTAATAATTATGCACTACTAGGCGTTAGTGCTGATAATGCAAAAGCACAAACTAATTTTAAAAATAAATATAGTTTTCCTTTTCCGCTATTGGCTGATGAAGATAAATCAGTTATCCAAGCCTTTGGAGTTTGGGGACCAAAAAAATTCATGGGTAAAGAATATAATGGCATTCACAGAACTACTTTTATTATTGATGAAAATGGTCTAGTTGAAGAAATTATTTCCGATGTAAAAACCAAAGCTCATGCAGCACAAATTATGAAATAGGTTCAATTAGTAACAACAAAGCCAAGATAATTTCTTGGCTTTGTTGTTACTGTTTAGTTATTGAATTTAACTTGATTTTATTAATACTTTATTTGGATTATATCCAAAAAGTTGGTGTTCTTTAATAATTTCACTAATTCCTTGTGGTAATAATTGTTCCCAACCAGTATTTCCATCACTTATCATTTTCAATACTTCACGAGAAAATATTTTCAAATGTTCTTTGTTGAAATCAGTGATGTCAACTACTTTTCCATTGTAGGCAAAGAATTTATACAATTCTTTCATACGCGGATGTACTTTTAAATTTTCTGAAGTGATAATTTCTCCATCATCATCTAACATTGGATACAAGAAAACTTTTAAATCACGGTAAAATAATTTCCCGAAAGCTTCCAATATTCCACCGCTTAAATGACGGTAATATTTTTCATCAAATATGTCAACTAAATTATTTACGCCCATTGCCAATCCCATTCTGGCTTTGGTGTAGTTTGCAAAATATTCTACTACTTTATAGTATTCTTGGAAATTGGAAATCATTACTGTTTGACCTAATTCGCAAAGTAATTCTGCTCTGTCCATAAAGTCTCTCTCGTCTATTTCTCCTTCAGAGCGCAAGTTGGACAATGTGATTTCAAAAATCACTAAAGTATTGTCTTTTTCAACTTTGCTTTCATCCAAAAACATTTTCAAAGATTTCTCATACATATCCATATTTACCTGAGTAACGGGACGAAAACTTCCTCTAAGTGCTAAAATATTTTTCTTATATAGAATGGCTGCAGGTAATATGTTTTTCCCGTCAGGACCAAACATTACAGCATCAGTCATGCCGTTTTTTACCAATTGTAGACTCATTAATCGATTGTCAACATTAGCAAAGCGAGGCCCTGAGAAGTTAATAGTATCTATTTCTAATTGGTCTTTATCTAAATGATCATATAAATAACGAAGTAGTTTTTTGGGATCATTGTATTTGTAATAAGCGCCATATATTAAATTCACACCCAAGATCCCAAGCGTTTCTTGTTGCAATCTTGCATCGGTTTCTTTAAAACGAATGTGTAAAATTATTTCATTATATTCTTCTTCAGGTTCTACTTGAAATTTGACACCAACCCAGCCGTGACCTTTAAATTGCTTTGCAAAATCAATAGTAGCAACAGTATTGGCATAACTAAAGAATATTTTATTGGGATGTTTATCTCGTTTTAAGCGTTTTTCAATAAGCTCAACTTCAATAGAAAGCATTCTTTTTAGACGACTTTCAGTTACATAACGACCATCATCTTCAATACCATAAATGGCATCACTAAAATCTTTGTCGTAGGCCGACATTGCTTTTGCAATTGTGCCAGAACCACCACCAGATCTAAAAAAATGCCGTACTGTTTCTTGTCCAGCACCAATCTCTGCAAAGGTTCCATAAATATTTTCATTAAGATTAATTCGCAAAGTTTTATCCCTAATAGATGGAACTTGCTCTATAAACTTATCTCCTTTTAATTTTATATTTGAACTTGAATTTCCCATAATCAATTTATACTTTGCAAAGTTAATAAAAATAGGTGCTTTAAAGAAAGAGAATTAATCCTATTTTTGTAAAAAAACTATAGTTAATTTTAGAGGCTTTATTTTAGACTGAAAACACCTATCAAAAATCAAACGGTAATTATGACAATTTATTTTCTAGGAACAGGTACTTCACAAGGAATTCCAGTTATTGGGAGTAATCATTCTGTTTGTAAAAGTTCCAATATTAAAGACAAACGATTGCGTGTTTCTGTTTGGATTACATGGGAAAACAATTCTATTGTTATGGATTGTGGGCCAGATTTTAGACAGCAAATGCTCGTTTCCGAATGTCCGAAAATTGATGCCATACTTTTTACTCATGAGCATGCAGATCATACAGCGGGATTGGATGATATTCGCCCTTTTTTCTTTAAACAAAAAAAAGAAATACCAATTTATGCCCACCAACGTGTTTTAGAAAGTTTAAAAAGACGCTTTGATTATATATTTGAAATAGAAAATAAATATCCAGGAGCTCCAGGCGTTCAAACGTTTGAAGTTGTAAATAATAAAACGTTTGTAATCGGTCAAACAGAAATTATTCCTATTAATGTAGATCATGCGGGTTTACAAGTTTTTGGTTATCGCATTAAGGATTTTGCCTATTTGACTGATGTGAAAACTATTGATGATGCTGAAATTGCAAAACTAAAAGGAGTAAAAGCTTTGGTAATAAATGCATTACGTGAAGAACCACATCATTCACATTTTAGTTTGCAGGATGCTTTAGATTTTATAACTTTGGTTCAACCTGAAAAAGCTTATTTGACACACATTAGTCATCTTATGGGATTTCATGATGAAGTGCAAGCAAAGCTTCCCGAAAATGTTTTTTTGGCTTACGATAATTTACAAATTAACATTTAAAAGTACTTAAAAAATGAAAAAATCACTCTTCCTTTATTTGTTTATTGTAGCAGTTTTGATGAATGTATTTACCTATAAATATTTTTCAACAAAAGGCTTGGATGAAGTTAAAACGTTAACAACGAAAAACAAAAAACTCAATGATAGCATTAATGCTATTTCTAATAAAATGTATGAGGCTAATTATTTTGCCTTAGAAAATAATGATAGAGCTCAAAATTATTTAGAAAAATATGAAGTAAATGAATTGACCAATAACGTCCAACAAGCACTACTGACTTATAATGACAATCCTGCAGGAAATAAGTATACAGGTCAAATAAAAATGAATACTCAAAAATTTATAATTAATAAAATAAAATTATTAAATCATCGTTGGATAATTGCTGATTATAGCGATGGTACGCTTTGGGGCGAAGTCCTTTTGAAATATTTTATCAATGAGGATGAAAGTGTTTCTTTTGAAATTTCCGAAACTTATTTGTACCCAAAAGAATTAAATTAATTGATATAGAATTAAATAAATGAAAAAATACATTTTAATGTTAGTAGTGTTATTTGCGCTAACCTCTTGTAAACTTAATGATCAAAAAGAGGAAAATAAAGTGGCAAATCAAGGCAATAAAGAAGGTGTTATTGTAGCCGATAAAGATGAAAATGGATGTTTGGCTTCCGCTGGATATATTTGGTCCAAAGTGAATAAAGAATGTGTGAAAGTTTTCACGGGAATGCAATTGAATCCTACTTCAAATCTTGAAAATGAAGATGAAACTTTGAGCGCTTATATCCTTTTTAATGAAGAGGGAAATCAAGCGGAATTATTTTTGCCTAAAGAAACTTCCTCACTTGTATTAACGCAAGAGTCTAATGGTAAACCGTGGGCTTTTGAAGATTGGCAATTGATTAAGGGAACTGCTGGTTATACCCTTAAAAAAGTAGATAAACCGATGTTTTCCGGTGATGGTCAAGTTGGCAAAAAAGTAATGGAAAGCGATACGGAACAATAGTTTATTGTTGCAGCCAGCTTTTAAAATCATAAAAATTTTGTGGCGAAACGCCGTGACCAATAGGGTATTCTTTATACACACAGGATATTCCCAAATTCTCTAATATCGTTGGAGATTTTCTTGCCCATTCAACGGGAATAACTTGATCAACCGTTCCATGGGATGCAAAGATTTTTAGATTTGAAAAATCATTTTTCTCAAAACCATCTACTGCAATTTCTGTATTTAAATACCCACTCATGGCAACCAAGCGTTGTACTTTTTTAGGATTGGATAATGCCACAGCATAACTCAAAATACTACCTTGACTAAAGCCAATTAAAGTAATATTTTTTGCGTCAATAGGATAATTTTCAATCAGTTCTTCTATGAATTTCACAATCAAATCTCGTGATAATTTGGCTTGTTCAATATCTGAAAATTTGTTCTCATCCGCATCAAAGTTTATTGCATACCATGCATAACTTCCATATTGCATATTATAAGGAGCGCGAGCCGAAACTATATAATACTCTTCAGGAAGTTCATTAGCAAAAGAGAATAAATCTTCTTCATTACTGCCATAACCATGAAGTAATAAAAGTAAAGGATTTGTAGCTAATTTTATTTTGGGTTCCCGAACGATATAAAATAAGGATGAACTCATTATAAACTTTTAAAAGTAGTTTGAAAAAAACTACCAACTACAGGTATCTCTTTTTTTTCTCCTTGCAATGCGCCTAGAAAACCATAAATCCAAAGGATAAAATAGAATATATAAAAAGCAGAAGTTGCTGTCCAACTGTTGGCATAACCCACAAAATAACCCAGCATGAAGAAGGAAAGAAACAATCCTAAAGCTTGACGAATGTGAAAAGAAGCAAACTCACTTTTGTTTTCCTCTTGGTTCATAAAAATGGCAATTACACTACCAATAATTGTTAAATAGGCTATGATTGCTGTGTTTTTTGATTTATCAATATTTTCCATACTATCTATTTATGCTAAAATTAATTTTCCGTTGTTATAAATTCCAATTGCTTTTCCCTTCATTTTTTCCCCTAAAAAAGCGGAGTTTTTTGATTTAGATAAAATGGTTTCTTTACTAAAAACCCATTTATCCTCTGTTAAAAACAAAGTAAGATTGGCTGTATTGCCTTCTTGAATTGTTTGATTTTCAATCCCGAATATTGCCTTTCCAGAAGTTAATTTTTCAATTATTTTTTCTAAAGGCAAAACAGTTTGTAAAGTGCCAAATGCACTTTCTAAACCAATAGTACCATTTTTTGCTAAGTCAAATTCCATTTTTTTATTTTCAATATCCAATGGATTATGATCCGAAGTGATACAATCAATTGTATTGTCTAAAATTCCCGCTAACAATGCTTTTCTATCGGCTTCCGATCGTAAGGGTGGTGCCACTTTATAGCGTGTGTCAAAACCGTCTAGTTTTTCATCAGTTAATACCAAATGATGCACAGCAACACTGCAGGTTACTTGTAAACCTTTCTTTTTTGCCTCTCTAATTAAACCCACCGATTTTGCTGTTGAAATTGTGGGAATATGCAATCTTCCTCCCGTATATTCTAGTAAAAACAAGTTTCTGGCCACTATAATTTCTTCAGCCAAATTCGGAATTCCTTTCAATCCCAATCGTGTGGAAACAATGCCTTCATTGGCAACACCATTTCCTTTAATGGTTTCATCTTGACAAAAAGCAATAACCAAACCGTCAAAATCTTGTACATATTGCAAACCAATTTTCAACAAATTCGCATTGGATATACTTCTATTATAATCTCCAAAAGCTATCGCTCCTGCATTTTTCATATCAAACAATTCTGCCAAATCCTTGCCTTCACTCTCTTTAGTTAAAGCGCCAATAGGGAATAAATCTGTTGCTGAGTTTACCGCTTTTTGTTTTACAAATTGCACTTGGGATTGATTGTCAATACTAGGATAGGAGTTAGGTTGCAATGCAATTCCCGTAAAACCGCTTTTTGCTGCAACATCCAACCCGTTTTTTATGGTTTCTCGGTCTTCAAATCCAGGTTCCCCCATGGAAACACTAGTATCAAACCAACCTTGGGAAAGATGTAAATTTGCTATTTTAATTTCTTGGTATTTATCTGCATTTTGGAGTTGTTCACCAATTTTTTCAATACGGCCATCCGTTATTTTCACATCTACAACTTGATTATGAAAAGGGCTTTTCGAGTCAATAATTGTCGCAGTTCGGATGATTAGGTTCATTTTACAAATTTTTGAATGAGTAATTCCAAGGCTATAAAAAGTAATGTAAATATAACAAACCATTTCCAAATATGTGTATCCGTTCTGTCGGTTTGTATCGTATTAAAAACAGTTTCAATATCATTGATGATATTAAAATTGGCAACTACACTTTCATTGATTAAAGTCAAATTACTTTCGGTTCTGTTATAATTAAAACTGAGATTTTGCACTAATTTATCGGCATTGAAAATGCCGAAATTTCCTGCTTCAACCGGATTGTCATTAAAAGTCATTTTAACTTTGGTATTCAAAATCTGCTGAATTGGAATGAACTTTTCTGAGGTGTTTTTAACAGTAACAATTTCGTCCTTGCTTAATAAAGCATCCACAATATAAGGTTGATTTTCACCAATAGTTATTGCATTTACACCACTTCTCTGACTGCTTAGCGCCATATTGTAAAACGTTGGAACAATCAGCGGAGAGTTTTGAAAATTACTGTTTTGTTTGTTGATAGGAGCAGCAAAAACATAAACGGAGGATATGCCATTTTGTATAGAAGTAAGAAAAGAACTTTGATCTTCATAACTTAAAATAGAAGGTAAATTGCTATTCAATACAAACGAACTTTTATTAATTGGATATTGAAAATTATCAATCTTTTTCTCAAAAACAGTATTGAATAATGGATGATTGAAATTAATTTTGGTTACCTTTTTCTCAGTATTTATAACTGTTTTTAATTGAATAGTCCCAAAATTAGACAAGAAGGAATTTACATTGGCTACATTGCCTTCTTGTGATGGAATGAGTACCAAATTACCGCCTTTTCCAACAAAAGTTTTCAATGTGGTTTGTAATGCTTGAGGAATATCCTTGATTTCGTTTAAAACAATTGCGTCTTGTTTTTCTAGTAAATTATAATCCAAATTGGTCAATTCAAAATTGTTATAATTGAATTCTTCTGCTGTGTAAATACGAGAAAGAAAATTGCTATTTTCTGTTGTTCCGATACTAATTACATTAGTTTTCTCGGGTTTTGAAATGCTAAAATAATAGTTGTTGTCATAAGCCAAACCTTTGTCAACTATGGAAACATAGCCATGAAAATCGGCTTTTGGAATCGTAAAATTGATGGTTTTATTTTGCTGTTCAAAGTTTACTAATGTTTTTGCTGTAAGTTTGCTATTGTTGAACAATGCAACGGGAACGGCATTAAAATCATCACCATTCGCCGATAATTTCACGCCAATATCGTAAAAGTTATCCATCGTTTGGTTGATGTAAACACTATCAATGGAAATGTTGTTTTTTTGCTCTGCTTTTGGAATTATGAAATAGACATTGTCGTCTTTATGAAAACTTTTTATTTGTTTTTCTTCCAAACCTACAGCATCGGTAATAACAATAATATCCTTGTTAAAAGCGGATTTTCTGGCATTCACTTTTGCCAAAATATTTTCTAAATGAAATGAAGTGGCGCTGTATTTCAATTTTTGCAATTCTTTTTGAATCGACTTTATGTCAGTGTTCCAATACGTTTCAGAATTGGTAATCAGTGAAAAATTTTGAACTTCGGGTGTGTGTTCCAATAAATCTTGAACGGCTCTTTTTAATAATTCTCCTTTTTTTCCTTTGGCTTGCATGCTGAAAGAATTGTCCAGAATAATATACATTTCGTTCGTTGCTTTTTTACTTTCTTTTGCAGTAAAAAAGGGTTGCGCAAAAGCTAAAATCAGGAAAGTTAAAAGCAATAATCGCGTGCAAAGCAACAACCATTTTTTGAGTTTGGAACTTTTTCGGGTTTGTATGGAAAGTTCTTTTAGGAATTGAACATTGGTGAAATATTCTTTTTTAAATCGTCGCAATTGAAATAAATGCACCAGAATTGGGATAATCAGAAAGAATAAAAAGTAAAGAATTTCCGGGTGTTTGAATTGCATTTATTTAAAATTTACTTCACAAATTTTGTTTACAGTGGAGTTAAGTTATTTTAATTGTCAAAAATAGCAATCAATTGTCAATTATCAATTATCAATTATCAATTTATTTCTTCTTTCGCTTTGCATCTCTTGTTTTCAAAATATTTCTATTCACGGAACTCGATACTTTTTTCTTGGTTTTAGAAGGACCGCCAAGATTAACTTTTTTATTCTTTTTGGATTTTTCATGAAAAGCTTCTCCACCTTCTACTTTGGGTCTTCTCATGGAATATTTAAGATCCTTTTTGTCTTTTTCAAATGGAAATAATTTTTCTGAAATTTCAAAGTCTTCGGGCAATGGTAAAAATTGAATTTCTTTTTCCATTAGAAGTTCTGCTTCAATTTGAATTTCTTGCTCTTTTGGACTGATAAAACTGATGGCAATTCCCGATTTATCGGCACGACCGGTTCTACCGATTCGGTGCACATATTGCTCGGAAACTTCCGGAAATTCCATATTAACGACATGGGATATATCCGATATATCTAATCCTCTGGCCATAACATCGGTAGTTACGATACCTCGAATTTCGCCATTTTGAAAAGCCGCCATGGTATTCAAACGATAGTTTTGTGATTTGTTGGAATGGATAACCCCGAATTGCTCTGGGTACACTTCTTCCAAGTGTTCGGCTACTAAATCAGCTGTTTTTTTATTGTTGATAAAAATCAAAACACGCTCGAGTTTGTCCTCTTTAAGCAATTCAATCATCAAATTAATTTTGGTCAAAAAGTTAGGAACTAAATAGCCAAACTGTTCTATTTTTTCCAAAGGTGTTCCCGATTTTGCTAAGGAAACTTCTTCAGGCATTTCAAAATAATCTTCCAGCATTTCATCCACTTCTTCTGTCATGGTTGCCGAGAAAAGAATGTTTTGACGCTTGTTTTTTAGCATGGATAATATAGAAGTCACTTGAGCACGAAAGCCTAAATTTAACATTTCATCAAATTCGTCAATGACTAGTTTTTGTAAACTGTCAAAACGAATCACATTGTCCAAAGCCAAATCCATAATCCTACCTGGCGTTCCAACAAGGATATCGATACCTTGATAAACCGCCGTTTTCTGCGTATTGATATTGACACCGCCATAAACACCAAGGGTCCTAACCGACATGAATTCGGTTAATTTTTCAACTTCTCCAGCAACTTGAACGACTAGTTCTCTTGTGGGAACTAAAATCATTACACGTGGCGTATCGGTAGGGATGAATTTCCATTGTTTTAAAATGGGTAATAAATAAGCAAAAGTTTTTCCTGTTCCAGTTTGTGCAATTCCCATCATATCTCTCCCAGACATAATCACAGAAAAGGATTTTTCCTGAATAAGTGTAGGCGTTGTTAATCCTAAAGCATCGACAGCTTTTTGTAAAGATATTGGTAGATTAAACTGTTCGAAAGTGTTCATTTTGCTTGTAATTTATTTCATCCGTTCGGCCAAAATTTGGCCTCGGGTGCGCAAAGGTACACTTTTGAAAACAAAACATTTGGAATCAGTAATGGGGATTATAAATTAATGCTATGAAGTATTAAAAAGCATCCTCCAAAATGGTGGTTTTTTGCTATTTCTTTTTCAATCTATCTTTAAAAATCTTTTCAAATTTTTCAATTTTGGGTTGGATTACCATTTCACAATAAGGCTGGTTTTTATTGTTTTCATAATAATTTTGATGGTAATCTTGGGCTTTGTAGAATTTTTTGAAAGGTTCTAATGTGGTTACTATTTTGGAATCATAAACCTTAGATTTGGTTAATTCTGCAATAATACTTTCGGCAGCTTTTTTCTGTTCATCGTTTTTGTAAAAAATAGCAGAACGGTATTGGGTGCCTACATCTGCGCCTTGACGATTTAATGTTGTTGGATCATGAACGGTGAAAAACACCTGAAATATTTCATCCAAATTGGTAATGGTTTTGTCATAAGTAATTTCAACAACTTCAGCTGCGCCTGTGCGACCTGTGCAAACTTCTTCATAACTCGGATTTTCAACTGTTCCTCCAGCAAAACCGGAAACGACACTTTTTACACCTTGCAAATTTTCATATACCGCTTCCACACACCAGTAGCAACCACCAGCAAGTACAATAGTTTCCAAATTTCCTTTGCTTTCCGAAACCATTCCATCGGGAACAAAATCTAATGAAACAGCATTCATGCAATAACGCTTACCTGTTGGTTCCGGGCCATCGTCAAATAAATGTCCCAAATGGCTATCACATCTTCCGCAAAGCGCTTCAATTCTTCTCATACCATATTTATTATCATCCTTGAAAGTGATACTGGTTTTATTTTCTTGTTCGAAAAAACTTGGCCAGCCACAACTGCTGGTGAATTTTTGATCGGATTTGAATAATTTATTTCCGCAAGCGGCACAATAATAAGTTCCTTTCGTTTCCGAATTCCACATCGTACCAGTAAAGGCTCTTTCGGTATCAGCTTGACGTGCTACTTGATATAAATCTTCTGGCAAGACTCTTTTCCATTCCGCATCCGTTAAAACTAATTTATTCGTATCGGAATTGGAGTAATAGGGATTCTCTGGTTTATTGATAACGTTTTCCATAGCACTAGTTTTTTGTGTTGTATTTTTTTTGCTAGCAGATTGTCCACAGGCATTCAAAACGAAAAGTGGCAAAATTACTAAATAGTTAAAGATTGATTTTGAAGTAAGCATCTCTTTTGTTTTTAATTGTTGTACAAATTTACAAATAGAGATACGATGTTAAATGTCGTTTCGTTTACAATTAGGATGGAATTAACAATTGTTTTAGATCCGATTTAAAAACTGTTAAATAAAATCATATTTGGCAATTCATAATTCTGAATTAAATTATCTTTGCCCACTGAAAAATGCCTTTATGAAATGAGCAAGAGTAAATATTCAATTAATAAAGATGTTGTTAGCGAATTACATCTGACCTATTATAAAAAATAAAAACGACAGATGAAATTTGATTTATTACAAAAAGATCCACAAACAAAAGCCCGTGCCGGAAGTATTACTACGGATCACGGTGTAATTGAAACCCCAATATTCATGCCTGTTGGAACCGTTGCTTCGGTAAAAGGAGTGCACCAACGCGAGTTGAAAGAAGAAATAAACCCCGATATTATCCTTGGGAATACCTATCATTTGTATTTGCGTCCACAAACTGCCATCTTGGAAAAAGCGGGAGGTTTGCACAAATTCATGAATTGGGATAGAAATATTTTAACCGATAGTGGCGGTTATCAGGTGTATTCGCTTTCGGCCAATAGAAAAATTAAGGAAGAAGGAGTGAAATTCAAATCACATATTGATGGCTCTTTCCATTTTTTTACGCCCGAAAATGTAATGGAAATTCAACGTACTATTGGCGCCGATATCATTATGGCATTTGATGAATGTACACCATATCCATGTGATTATCGCTATGCACAGCGCTCTATGCATATGACACACCGTTGGTTGGACCGATGTATCAATCATTTGGAAAAAGTGCCTACAAAATATGGTTTCGACCAAACGTTTTTCCCCATTGTTCAAGGAAGTACGTATAAAGATTTACGCCAACAATCGGCTGAATATATTGCCAATTCGGGACAGCAAGGAAATGCCATTGGAGGACTTTCTGTTGGTGAACCTGCCGAGGAAATGTATGCTATGACCGAAATTGTTTGTGAAATTCTTCCCGAAGACAAACCCAGGTATTTGATGGGAGTTGGTACACCTATTAATATTTTAGAAAATATTGCTCTAGGTATTGATATGTTCGATTGTGTTATGCCCACTAGAAATGCCAGAAATGGAATGTTATTTACTGCCAATGGTACAATTAATATCAAAAACAAAAAGTGGGAAGATGATTTTTCCCCAGTGGATGAAATGGGTCATACTTTTGTTGATACCGAATATACCAAAGCTTATCTGAGACATCTTTTTGCAGCCAATGAATATTTAGGGAAACAAATTGCTACTATTCACAACCTAGGTTTTTATATGTGGTTGGTTCGTGAAGCAAGAAAACATATCTTAGCAGGAGATTTCGGACCATGGAAAGAAATGATGGTGAAACAAATGAGCCAACGATTATAAACAGTTATCGGTTGTCAGTTTTATGCTAACCAACCTTTAACAGACAACGGATAACAGACAACGGGTAATAATGATACTAACAATACTAGATAAATACATTCTTAAAAGATATTTAGCCACATTTTTTGTGATGATATTGTTGTTTATTCCTATTGGAATTGTCATTGATGTTTCCGAAAAAATAAATAGAATTCTAGCCAATAAAGTTCCGTTTGTAGATGTAGCCAAATATTATTTGGATTTCACGATTTATTTTGCCAATTTATTATTCCCAATATTTTTGTTTTTATCGGTTATTTGGTTTACTTCAAAATTAGCCAATAATACAGAAATCATTGCTGTTCTTAGTTCTGGCATATCCTTCAATCGGTTTTTAAGACCCTATATTATTGGAGCAACGTTTGTGTCCTTATTAGCCCTGATTATGACTATTTTTTTGGTGCCTAAAGCCAGTGCAGGTTTTAAGAATTTTAGATATACCTATCTTTCTGGGAATGGCCCAGCCGATGAAAGGGATGACACGGACGTGTTTCGACAAATTAGTAAAGATGAATATATTTTTGTAAGTAATTTTAATGAGGTTTCCAAAATGGCGTTTAATTTTTCAATGGAAAAATTCAAAGGAGACAAGCTTCAATATAAACTCATTGCCAGTAGAATTAAGTGGAATGCAAAAGATAGTACGTATACTTTGTTTAACTATAGTAAAAGAAAAGTTGGGCCTTTAGGTGATGTCATTGAAACGGGTGAAAAAAAGGACACCATTTTTAAGTTTGACCTAGAAGATCTTACCCCCGTAGTTTATATAGCCGAGACATTAAATTTAACCGATTTGAATAAATTTATAGAAAAAGAAAGGGATAGAGGTTCCTCAAATATCAATGTCTATTTAGTAGTTTTATACAAAAAATATAGTATTCCTATTTCTGCATTTATTCTAACAATTATTGCTGTAGCAGTTTCTTCCATGAAACGTCGTGGAGGAATGGGAGTAAACTTAGCAATTGGAATTATCCTTGCTTTTACTTTTGTGTTTTTTGATAAAATTTTTGGGGTTTTAGCCGAAAAGTCAACAATGCCGCCCATAATTGCTGTTTGGATACCTAACTTTATATTTGGTATTTTAGCAATTTATCTTTTACGAAATGCAAAACGATAATCTAAAAAACTACCTTCATCTTCATTTTATTGTTTTTATTTGGGGATTTACGGCCATATTAGGAGCGTTAATTTCTCTAGATGCCTTACCATTGGTATGGTTTAGAATGCTTTTTGCAGTTGGATTTATCGCAATCTATATTTTTATTAAAAAAATTCCTTATAAAATCTCCCCTAAAATAGTAGTTAAATTTTTAATAGCAGGATTTATAATTGCACTACATTGGTTTACTTTTTTCAAAGCCATTAAAGTTTCTAATATTTCAATCACTTTAGCCTGCTTATCAACAGGCGCCTTTTTTACTTCACTTTTAGAACCTATTTTATATGGAAAAAAAATAGTTTGGTATGAAGTTTTTTTTGGATTGATCGTAGTTTTTGGGCTGTGCATTATCTTTAATGTGGAAGTGAAATATGTTGAGGGAATGATATATGCTTTGATTTGTGCTTTTCTTTCCGCGCTTTTCGCAGTGATAAACAGTAAATTTGTAAAAGAGCATAATCCTGTAGTTATTTCTTTTTATGAACTCGCTGGAGGTGTTGTTTTTTTTACATTATTACTTTTAATAACCAATAGTTTTACACCAAATTTCTTCCAACTTTCTAATAAAGATTTGATGTATTTAATGATTTTAAGTTCCATTTGTACCGCTTATGCCATCATTGCTTCAACTGCCTTAATGAAATATTTAAGTCCCTACACTGTAATGTTAACCATTAATCTAGAACCTATTTATGGAATAATTTTAGCCGTTATCATTTTTCAAGAAAAAGAGAAAATGAGCCCTGAATTCTATATTGGAGCAATTGTGATATTAGCAACAGTAGTGATAAATGCCATAATCAAAAATAGAAATAAGCTTACATAATCCACTGGGATAAAATTTTAAAACTAAATTTTAAAAATTACTTTATTTAAGGATATTAAATTTTATATTTGTTGACCAAACAAACAAACTAAAACGCACAAATCCTATGGAATATTTAGATTTTGAGCTTCCAATAAAAGAACTTGAAGACCAGTTAGACAAATGTCAGGTTATTGGTCAAGAGTCCAATGTAGATGTCACCAACACCTGCAAGCAAATTGAAAAAAAACTGGAAGAAACCAAGCGTAAAATATACAAAAACCTTACTGCTTGGCAAAGAGTACAATTGTCTCGGCATCCAAACAGACCTTATACTTTAGAGCATATTACGAATTTAACTAAAGGTACATTTTTAGAACTATTTGGAGACCGTAATTTTAAGGACGATAAAGCCATGATTGGCGGTTTAGGGAAAATAGATGGTCAATCTTTTATGATTGTGGGTCAGCAAAAAGGAATAAATACTAAAATGCGCCAATTCCGAAATTTCGGGATGGCTTATCCCGAAGGATATCGAAAAGCATTGCGATTGATGAAAATGGCTGAAAAATTCGGAATTCCTGTACTAACTTTAATAGACACACCCGGAGCTTTTCCAGGAATTGAAGCCGAAGAAAGAGGACAAGGAGAAGCCATTGCTAGAAACATTTTTGAAATGGTTCGATTAAAAGTTCCTATAATTTGTGTAATTGTTGGAGAAGGTGCCTCAGGAGGTGCTTTAGGAATTGGGGTTGGCGATAGAGTTTTAATGATGGAAAATACCTGGTATTCCGTAATTTCTCCAGAATCCTGCTCCTCCATCCTATGGAAAAGTTGGGAATATAAAGAAGTAGCTGCTGAAGCTTTAAAATTGACTTCTTCGGATATGAAAAAACAAAAATTAGTAGATGATGTAATACCTGAACCACTTGGTGGAGCACATTATGATAAAGCTACAGCTTTCAAAACGGTTGAGCAATATATAATGAAGAATTACAATGAGCTAAAAGATTTATCAACAACCGATTTAGTCAATCAAAGGATGGATAAATACAGTAAAATGGGGGAGTTTAAGGAGTAAAACTTACAAGTTTATAGATATTCCGTCTCGCCAATAACGAGGCGGTTTTTTTTTGGTTATTAACAATAAACAGAAACTTTTCAACACTTTTTAGTAATAACTCAATCCGTTTATTTTTATTAAAATAGTTACTTTAGCACATGGAAAATTTGAGAAATATGAATCCTATAAAAATTGATAAAACCACAATTATCAATCTTGAAAAAGGAAAATTGCCACCACAAGCACTCGATTTGGAGGAAGCCGTTCTAGGCGCAATGATGATTGATAAAAAAGGGGTCGATGAGGTAATTGATATTTTGCAACCAGATGCTTTCTATAAGGAAGCGCACAAACATATTTTTGAAGCCATTTCTCAGTTATTCACAGATACTCAGCCTATTGACTTATTAACAGTTTCTGCTCAGTTAAAAAAGACGGCAAAACTAGATTTAGCAGGGGGCGATTTTTATTTGATTCAACTTACTCAAAAAATATCATCGTCTGCTCATATTGAGTTTCATTCAAGAATTATTTTACAAAAATATATTCAACGAAGTTTGATAAAAATATCTTCAGAGATTATTGAAGAATCCTATGATGAAACTACAGATGTATTTGATTTATTAGATAAAGCAGAAACTAAATTATACGAAGTAACGCAAGGAAATATTAAACGCAGCTCCGAAACCGCACGAACTTTAGTAATTCAAGCAAAAAAACGTATTGAAGAAATAGCCAACAAAGAAGGATTAAGTGGGATTGCAACTGGTTTTGAAAAGTTAGATAAAATAACTTCAGGTTGGCAGCCATCCGATTTGATTATTATAGCGGCTCGACCTGGTATGGGTAAGACAGCATTTGTGCTTTCAATGGCAAGAAATATTGCAATTGATTTTGGTCAGCCAGTAGCGCTATTTTCATTAGAAATGTCATCAGTTCAATTAATTACTCGTTTGATTTCTTCAGAAACCGGATTGTCTTCCGAAAAGTTAAGAACGGGTAAATTGGAAAAACATGAATGGGAACAATTGAGTACGAAAGTTAAAAATTTGGAAAATGCACCTTTGTTTATTGATGATTCTCCATCACTTTCTATTTTCGATTTAAGAGCAAAAGCCCGTCGATTGTCTTCACAACATGGTATAAAATTAATTATAGTGGATTACCTCCAATTAATGACAGCTGGAGGAAGCAATGGAAAAGGAGCAGGTAACAGAGAGCAGGAAATTTCAACTATTTCAAGAAATTTAAAAGCTTTAGCCAAAGAACTTGAAGTTCCTGTAATTGCCCTTTCGCAATTATCTCGTGCAGTGGAAACTCGTGGTTCTAGCAAAAGGCCTTTGCTTTCCGACCTTCGTGAATCGGGAGCTATTGAACAGGATGCCGATATTGTTTCGTTTATTTATCGTCCCGAATATTATAAAATTGATGAATGGGATGATGATGAACAATCCCCAACAGGAGGTCAAGCAGAATTTATAATTGCAAAACATAGAAATGGTTCATTGGAAAGCATACGTTTGAAATTCATTGCAAATCTAGGGAAGTTTGATAATCTAGAGGATTATGGCGGTAGTTATGACGAAATGGAATCTCGAATGAATCATGATGACAATCCATATATTACTAAGAATATGCCATCGCCAAATGAAGCTTTTGGAAGCAATTTAAACACCAATGACAACGATAGTGATGTGCCATTTTAAATAATATTCCCGCCTATAATATTAGAATTAGACCGGTTTTTTATGTTTTTCTTCACACTATTTCTAGTATCTTTGGGAATAAATTTCTGAGAAATGCTTCATAAAAAATTCCTTTATTTCCTTATATTTCTGATTACTTTTTCAGTAAAGGCCAATTTTATTTTGTTGCCAATGGATGAGGTTTCCCAAAAAAATCATCTAAAAGCCTACGGAATTACCTATTGGTGTTTGGATAAAAAATACAAAGCAAGTTGGTTGTTGAACTATCGTGGCGGTTCTTTTCTTTTACCCGATGCGCCCGAAATAAGAAAAGAATGTCAAATACGTGGTGTAAGTTTTGAACTCCTTTCGGATGCAGAGGCCAATGTAATTCTTGATGAAATTTCCAGTCCCTCCCAAAATATGGAAACGGTTGTTTTGGAAAAAGCGCCTAAAATTGCTGTTTACACTCCCAAAGGGAAACAACCATGGGACGATGCGGTTACGATGGTTTTGACCTATGCCGAAATCCCATTCACACCCATTTACGATGAAGAAGTACTTTCTGACCAGTTAATTTTATACGATTGGTTGCATTTGCATCACGAAGATTTTACGGGACAATATGGGAAGTTTTTTGGTGCTTATAGAAATGCGCCTTGGTACATTGAACAAAAAAATGATGCCGAAGCCTTGTCAAAAAAATTAGGTTATACTAAAGTCTCTGAAGAAAAGTTAGCCGTTTCTAAAAAGATTCGAGATTTTGTAATTGGTGGCGGATTTATGTTTGCCATGTGTTCGGCAACAGATAGTTTTGATATTGCGCTTTCGGCTGAAGGCGTTGATATTTGCGAACCCATGTTTGATGGCGATGATAGCGAGCCCAATTATCAATCCAAAATAGATTATTCCAAAACCTTTGCCTTCAAAGATTTTATTTTAGACAGAAAACCGGAACACTATGAATTTTCAGATATTGATATGACGGAAAAACGCAGAATTCCCATGGAGAAAGATTATTTTACTTTAATGGAATTTTCTGCAAAATGGGATGTTATTCCCAGTATGCTATGTCAAAATCACACTCAATTGGTTAAAGGTTTTATGGGTCAAACTACGTCGTTCGATCCGCTATTGATTAAGTCCAATGTTTTGATTTTGGGCTCCAATGAATTGAATGGGGAAGCCCGTTACATCCATGGTCAAAAAGGGAAAGGTTTTTTTACTTTTTATAGCGGACACGACCCCGAAGATTATCAGCACAGAGTAGGTGATAAGCCAACAATACTGGATTTACATCCCAATTCTCCAGGGTTTCGATTAATCCTGAATAATGTGTTGTTTCCCGCTGCTAGAAAGAAAAAACAGAAAACTTAATATTTTTTTGAATGGATTACGCAACTGTTCTTCAAGAGATTTACAAGGAGTCTAAAACACTTCCAATTATTGGGAATGTGGCAACTGCTATTCCTGAATTAGCAGCTGTAGCTCCAAATAAATTTGGAATTCATTTAACTACAATAAATGGAAAGGATTTTGGAATTGGTGATAGTAATGAAAAATTTTCAATTCAATCCGTTTCTAAAGCATTGACCGTTGCTATGGCTTTTTCTTTTTTAGATGAAAAATTATGGGAAAGAGTAGGTGTTGAACCTTCGGGAAGTTCTTTTAATTCATTAGTCCAGTTGGAATTTGAAAAGGGCATTCCTCGAAATCCATTTATCAATGCTGGAGCCTTAGTTATTTCAGACATTTTAGTCTCTCATTTAAATAATCCAAAACGAGATTTTATTGATTTTATAAGAACAATTTCTGGTTGTGAAACTATTAATTATAATCTAAAAGTAGCCCAATCAGAAAAAGATACTGGTTTTAGAAATGCAGCTTTATGCAATTTTTTAAAATCTTTTGGGAATATACATAATGAAGTTGAAGTTGTTTTGGATTTCTATTTTCATCAATGTTCTTTAGAAATGACTTGTAAAGAATTGGCGCATTCTTTTTTCTTCTTTGCCAATGAAGGGAAGACAATAACAAATAAACAAATTCTTTCCAAAAGTCAAGTGAAAAGACTTAATGCACTCATGCAAACTTGTGGTTTTTATGATGAATCGGGCGAGTTCACCTATAAGGTTGGATTGCCGGGAAAAAGTGGAATAGGGGGTGGAATTGCAGCTTTGTATCCCAATCATTTTTCGGTAGCCACTTGGTCGCCACGATTAAATGAAAAAGGAAATTCCGCACTTGGAATGCGCGCTTTAGAATTATTAACTACTAAAACGGGGAAGTCTATATTTTAGAGAAAATATTATTTTTTAATTATTTTTATTTTCTTTTCTATTCTTGAATTCATTTTTAAGGATAAAAAATAGGTTCCTGAATTCCATTTTTCAGAATTTATTATAATTTCTTCAACATTCAAATCAAGGATTTTATATATTTCTTGGCCTAAAACATTATAAATATATAATGATGTCATTTTTGTATCCGATGTTAGTTTTAGTTCATTTTGTATTGGATTAATGAAAGTTACTTTTTCGTTGTAATAATTCATATCGTTAACACTTAATAATGCGGTATTAAAAATATTTTGCGCATAAATTTTTGAATTAGAAGAAACTTTTTGTTCAACAAAAACAGTAACAACGTTTCCATTTACTGGTTTTGTAAACTGTATTCTGCTTTTGTTAGCAGTAAAGGTTGCTAATGGTTTAGTTTCTTCAGCCCAAACAAAATTACCATTGTTATCTAATAAGCAAGCATTTAATGTAGTTGGAGAAACACCATTATCCAAGCCGCTTTTTATTAAAAAAAGAGGTTGGTCATTTATCAATTTTAAATCGGCAGCATGTACCTTATAAGATCCAATTGGATAAATCATTTTTGCATTTTCACTAAACTGTCTTGCTCCAGTAGTTTTATCGAATTTTTGAATGTATTCGCCAAATTGACTTTGTGAAGTGTTGGTATAGCTACAAATTGCCCAAACATATTGTGATCCCGGAGAAAATGCAATTCTTGTATCCATTTCATAATCGGTTTGATTTACATCAAAATCTTTTCCGTTAATTCCCCATGGAAGAGTTCCGTCGGAATCAATACGTTGCAAATAAGAATCAAACCGATTGGAGCCACTGGCTTTATATCCATAATAGATAAGATCACCATCTTGAGCACCACTGTATATAGAATTGTAAGTAGTAGACTTGTTAGAAAGTTGCGTTGGAGTAGCCCATTGCGGCATTCCACTACTGTTGTATTTTTGGGCATAAAGTGTTGAATTTATTCCAGAACTGACAACGTGAAAAACCAAAACAAAATTACCCCCTGATAATTCAAATAAATCTCCGGGTCCTTTAGTTCCGCTTGAACCCGTAGAAACTTGTTGATTTGTCCCCCAAACAGGAATCCCACTGCTATCGTATTTTTGTATTAGTGTTTGTCCATTGGCAAGCCATGTAATAACTGCACCTCCTGTTGATAAAGGTAATATTGTTACTAAAAAACCACTTCCAAGACTAACTCCGTTAGAATTCCATAAATGGTTTCCATTGATGTCCATTTTAAAAGCATGTCCGCTATTGTCTGAAGTTCCCGTTACGCCAACATAAAGGTTGTTATTTTCATCGATTGTAATTTTAGAAATAGATGTTGAAGTACTCATTGGCAGTGTATCACTAATAAGTATTCCGTCATCACCAAGCGTTTTATTTCCAAAAGCATCAAGAACTTGTAAACGCAACTCATAATTAATCGGTGCAGAGACAACTTTCCAAAACACGACATAGGTCTCTCCTGTAGAAGTTCCAATTGCTTTTATATCATCTGAATTAGAAGTTACAACTTCAGTATTTTGTGCTGTATCCGTTACCCATTGTGCGTTCAAATTTAAAGACACAAAAATCAAAAATATAAGAGAAGTTTTTTTCATAATTTATTTAATTTTAATTCTTTGCAGTTGATTACTTCCTAAAATTTCATTATGTGGTAACTTAAATTTTTAAGTTACCACATAAAATAGTTATTAATAATTAGCCTTAACTAGCTTCGCTTTCCTTGTCCAAATATTCTTGTACAATTTCAATAGCATTGGTAACAACATCACTTAAAGCAGTAATAAAACTTCCCTCTTCTGCGGTATCGATGGCATGTTTAATGGCTTCTACTTCTTTAGGAATGATTTCATGCGTCACCGTTCTTCCAGATTCGGCAATGCCTTCCATGATTAAAGCAATGATTTCTTCTTCGGTTCTACCTCGTAAATATTTCTCTTGACGAATAATAATGTGGTCAAACATTCTGGCTGCAATGGAAGCACATTCTTTAATGTCTTCATCTCTTCGGTCACCAACACCGGCAATAATTCCAATTTTTTTAGTGGCTTCAACGCTTTGTAGATATTCTTCAATACCTCTATAACCCGATGGATTGTGAGCAAAATCAATCAATACTTTGAATTTTTTAAACTCAAAAATGTTCATTCTTCCAGGAGTTTGTGCCGCACTTGGAATAAACGTTTGCAATGATAAGCTAATATCTTCCGTCTTGAATCCTTGTAAATAACTTGCTAAAGTGGCTGCCAGCACATTGGCAATCATAAATTTCGCTTTTCCGCCCATAGTCAATGGAACATGGGTTGCTCGTTCTACCCGAATTTTCCATTCGCCTTTTTTGATGGTGATATAACCGTTTTCATATACGGCAACAATTTTCCCAAGCTTGGCATATTCTTTTATGGTTGGATTGTTTTCATCCATACTGAAATAGGCAATATTGCAATTTAATTCGTTGGCAATTTTCAAACACAGAGCGTCATCGGCATTCAAAATGGCCCAGCCATCTTTTCGTACACTTTTAACTACCGTAGCTTTTACACGCGCTAAATCTTCCAATGTATTAATATCACTTAACCCCAAATGGTCTTCCTGAATATTGGTGATAATTCCAATATCACAACGGCTAAAACCTAGACCTGAACGAAGAATTCCACCACGAGCCGTCTCAAGAATTGCAAATTCCACTGTAGGATCTTTAAGAATGTATTCTGCTGAGATAGGTCCGGTGGTATCACCTTTTTCCATCATGTGGTTTTGCACATAAATTCCGTCTGAAGTTGTGAAACCTACTTTGTATCCGTTGTTTTTTACTATGTGAGCCAAAAGTCGCGTAGTGGTGGTTTTTCCATTGGTTCCAGTAACCGCAATAATCGGAATTCTACTTGGTTTTCCCGGAGGATAAAGCATGTCAATCACTGGTGCAGCAACGTTTCTAGGCAATCCTTCTGAGGGTGCTAAGTGCATACGAAAACCTGGAGCAGCATTTACTTCTAAGATACAACCGCCGTTTTCTTTTAGAGGTTGCGTTAAGTTTTCTGCCATAATATCTACGCCACAAATATCTAAACCAATCACACGAGAAATTCTTTCACAAAGGAAAATATTTTCGGGATGCATCATATCGGTAACATCAATGGAGGTTCCGCCTGTACTTAAATTGGCCGTTGATTTTAGGTAAACAATTTCGTCCTTTCTTGGAACAGTTTCCAAAGTGTAATTTAATTTTTCTAATAAATCGGTGGTGTCTCTATCCACGTCTATTTGGGTAAGTACATTTTCATGACCATATCCCCGTTTTGGATCCAAATTGGTTTGGTCTATTAGTTGTTGGATGCTTTGTTTTCCATCTCCTTTTACATGGGCAGGTTCTCTTTTTGCAGCGGCAACTAATTTGTTGTCTATAACCAAAACTCTAAAATCATACCCCGTTATGAATTTTTCAACGATCACTCTATTGCTATATTTTTTAGCATACGACAAACCTTCAACTGCATCTTCCCATTTTTTTACATTTATAGAAGCTCCTTTCCCATGATTTCCATCTAAAGGTTTGATAACAATTGGGTAACCAATTTTTTTAATGGTTTCTTCTAAATCTTCTTCGTCCACGCATATTCCACCATTGGCTACAGGTATAGAAGCTAAGTCGAGCATTTTTTTGGTTTGCTCTTTATTGCAGGCAATATCAACGGCAATGCTACTCGTTTTACAAGTGATGGTTGCTTGAAAACGCATTTGGTTAACACCATAACCCAACTGCACGAGTGAATTGGTGCCCAAACGAATCCAAGGAATATCTCTGGCCACGGCTTCTTCCACAATACTTCCAGTTGAAGGTCCAAGACGCACTCTTTCTCTAATTTCTCTCATTTTTTGAATATCACCTTCAAGATCATAATCCGTTCCGGCAATTAATGCTTCGGCAATGGCTACGGCACTTTCGGCAGCAAACATTCCCACGTTCTCTTCGGTATAGCTAAAAACCACATTGTATATTCCCGGTGTTTTGGTTTCACGCGTTCTTCCGAAACCCGTTTCCATTCCTGCCAATGTTTGAATTTCGAGTGCGATGTGTTCAATAACATGACCCATCCAAGTACCGCGCTCTATGCGGGAAAAAAATCCGCCACGTGATCCTTCCGAGCAGCGATGTTCAATCATGGTGGGAAACATGGCTTCAATACGTTCACGAAAACCTTCAATTTTATTGGTTGGTGATTGTTCCATTTCTTCCAAATCCAAACGCATTTGAATTAGTTTTTTACGTTGAATACTCCATATGTTTGGACCACGAAGCGCTTGTACTTTTAATATTTTCATGCTTGTTGTTGGTTAAATTTTATAAACGATAATGATTTTGTTAAAAATAGGGAATATTTGTTTTACTAAAACAAATTTTTTGCTGATTATTAAATTTTATTTGTTGGCGATATTTTAATATGAGAATAGCACTACTATTGTTGAAAAGTAAGGATAAGTTTTACGGTAAAAAGAAACTTTTGGTTTGCTTTATTTAAAGATTTAGCTATTTTTACAAAATGAACATACAGGGAAAATTAATCATAATAGGTGGTGCGGTAGACAAAGGAAGTTTTACCGAAACCGATTTAGATAAAAACAAGCCACAGAATTTGAATTTCTTTGAGGAAGGGATTTTGAAGCGTCTAATACAAGAATCGAAAAAGCAAGAATTATCTCGAGTGGAGGTGGTGACTACAGCGTCAAAAATTCCTAAAGAAATTGGGGATGAATATGTAAAAGCGTTCAGTTATTTGGGGGCTAATAATGTTGATGTTTTGAACATTGAACGTAGAGAACAAGCCATGGATCCAGAAGTTTTGGATCGTTTAAAAGCAGCAGATGTGGTGATGTTTACAGGTGGTGATCAATTGCGTTTGACTTCTATTTTAGGCGGAACTCCTTTCGATGAAATTTTATTAAATAAATATAGAACCGAAGATTTTATATATGCTGGAACTTCAGCTGGTGCAGCTGCAGCTTCTAATAATATGATTTATCAAGGAAGTAGCTCGGAAGCTTTGCTGAAAGGGGAAGTAAAAATTACTTCTGGTTTGGGTTTAATTGATGATGTAATTATTGACACCCATTTTGTGCATCGCGGCCGAATTGGACGCCTTTTTCAAGCGGTTGTTGGAAACCCAAAAGTATTAGGAATTGGACTTGGAGAAGATACAGGACTTTTAATTACGAATGGTAGACAAATGGAAGCTATCGGTTCCGGACTTGTTATATTAGTTGATGGTCGCGAGATTAAGGATACCAATTTAACACAAGTGGAGTTAGGTCAGCCTATTTCTATCAATCATTTGGTGACACATGTTTTGAGTAAAAATGACACTTTTGATTTGGACACATTTAAGATGACTATTAAATCTTCGCAGTACGTCTAATCAGAGTTGATGGTTGATAGATTTTTCAAACAAACAACAACCCAACAACCAATAACCTTTATATGAAAATCATCATCCACGGCGGTTTTTTCTCAGAATCTTCAACCAATCATGAAACGAAAGTAGCCAAGCAAAATGCTTTGTTGCGCATCGTGAAAGATTCGTATGGGTATTTGAAAACGCATTCGGCATTGGAGACTGTGGTTTATGCCGTTTCGCTTTTGGAAGATGATGAATTGTTCAATGCGGGTATTGGTTCACAAATTCAGAGTGATGGAAAAATTAGAATGAGTGCTTCATTGATGGAGGGCGAAACGCAGAAAATGAGTGGCGTTATTAATATTGAAGAAGTAAAAAATCCAGTTCAAGTTGCCCAGATTTTATTGAATTATGAAGATAAAGTTTTGGGTGGAAGTGGTGCCACTAATTTTGCCAGACAACATGGTTTTGAAAAATTTTCTACGGAAATTCCACAACGAAGAGCCGAATATCAAGCCAAATTAAAATCAACCGGAACAGGTACTGTAGGTTGTGTAGCTTTGGATTCCAATGGAAAAATTGCGGTTGCCACATCAACAGGTGGAAAAGGTTTTGAAATGCCGGGAAGAATATCCGATTCGGCAACAGTTGCCGGGAATTATGCCAATGCCTTTTGCGGTGTGAGTTTAACCGGAGTTGGCGAAGATATTGTGAGCGGAGCAGTAGCTGCCAAAATAGTTACGCGTGTTACCGATGGATTTTCATTAGATAAAGCCTTTGAAAAAACGTTCAAGGAATTATTGCCTTATGATGGTTTTGCAGGAGCCATTGCCATCGATAGAGACGGAAATATGTTTCATCAGGATTCGCATCCAAGTATGGTTTTTGCCAGTTTTGATGGCGAGAAGGAAGAAGTTTTCGGATAGATTCTTAATCCATTACAATATAAAACCCGGCAAACTTTAAAAATTTGTCGGGTTTATTTTTTTAGTAATTTTCAGTTTACTTTTTAATCACTTTCTTAGTAAAAATACCTTTGTCACTTTTAATGGTTACGAAATACATCCCGCTAGATTTCTTGCTTAAATCCAAGGTCACAGTTTGTAATCCGTTAACGTTATCCATTTTTTGTTCGTTAATTATTTGCCCTTGAATGTTGGTCAACTGTATCGAAACATCGCTTGAATTTTCAAGAGTGAAGTTAATGTTGACAATAGCATTTGTAGGATTTGGATAGAGTGTAGCTTTTAGATTATCAGATGCCATTTCTTCAACTTTTAGCGGAGAACTTGGACAGGCTACAGCTTGCAAAAGGTTATAAGAAAAATTGAAGTTTCCAATTCCTAACTCTCCTTCTAAATTTCTACCTGTTGAAAATAAAGAGGTTGTATTATCCATAATTAATGAATGTGCGTCTCCAGCAGAAAGAGCAAGATAACCATTGGCAGTTCCCACTTGTGTAAGTACATTCACTGCAGTATTGTTTCCTAATCCTAATTGCCCTGTGCTGTTAAAACCTCCTGACCAAAGTGTGCTGTCGTTTTTAAGTGCTAATGAAAAAGTATTTCCAGCAGATACTGCAATATAAAGAGACACCAATCCACTACTACTAAAGCTAATTGGAATTGGAACATTGGAAGGTAAATTTGTTCCATCACATAATTGTCCGTTAGTGTTATTGCCAAAAGTATATAATACACCACTCAAATCTAAAGCCATGCTATGATCAAATCCAGCAGAAACCAACGACCAGTTGTTTGAAGTTCCTACTAGAATAGGAATCAAACTTGATGTATTGGTTCCATCACCAAATTGTCCAAAGGTATTGTCTCCCCATGCCCACATGAATCCGGCGGCATCAACAGCTAAAGAATGTCGGTTTCCTGCATCAATTCGAACCCAGTTTGAAGCAGTTCCCACTTGAACAGGTAGTGCTTGATCTATAATGTTGTTGATACCGAGTTGTCCAAAATTATTTAAACCCCAAGACCAAAGTGTTCCTGTAGTTTTTGTAGCAATACTGAATCTATTTCCAGCAGAAACGGATAACCAGTCGTTGGCAGTTCCAACTTGAGTAACAGTCCAAGTTGCTGAATTAAACACATTATTTCCTAATTGCCCAAACTGACCATTCCCCCATGCCCAAAGTGTCCCATTTGTTTTTACAGCTAACGAGTGAATGGCGCCTGCAGATACTGTTGCCCAATCATTGGCAGTTCCAATTTGAACAGGTAAATTTTGATCTGGTGTAACCCCATTAAGTCCTAAAAGATTTCCATTAGCGCCCCAACCCCACATCGTTCCATCTGATTTGATGGCAAGGGAAAAATTTGTTCCAGCAGAAAATTCTCGCCAACAGGTAGATCCTGCTTGTGAATACAGATTTGCTGAGAAGCATAAAACAATAACAAGTAATAGTAATAATTTTTTCATGATAGTTAATTTAAAAGGTTAATACTTTTATATATCAATGCTATTATAATTTTGTTACCCTTCATTCTGAATTAATTTCATAATCGCATAAAATAATTTTAAGTTGTTGAAATCAAATGCATTATAAAATTAGTTTATTTTTATAT
>CAIMMM010000053.1 GCA_903842575.1 uncultured Bacteroidota bacterium
AAACATGTTTTACAAAGAAAATTTAACCTTCTGTTAATCAGAGGGTCCTTGGTTCGAGCCCAAGAGAGGGAGCAAATGAAAACCCGATACGAAAGTGTCGGGTTTTTTGTTTAATTTTAGCGCATATTGTTTAGTATATCCATTTGGCATTGATTGCTAGTTTGTTCGTATTTGGAGTTGGGCTGAACGTTAAATAAGTTTTATTTATTTAAAATTACAGCTTAATCCTTTTAAAACGCTTCCCAAATGAAATAGTATCCTTTGTTTCATCATTTTCAACAAGGGTAATAATTGAATCCATTTCAAAAACTATAGCGTTTTTAACTAGCTTTAGGTTGCCTTTTCTTCTAATCCAATTGTATGTTTTATCCTTTATTTTAATTTCTTTACTAATATTTAATTCTTTAAAGTAAAGGGTGTCTAAAAAAGTAACATCTTCTAATGACCATAAGACAAAAGTTTTGTAATTATCTCCTCCATTATTCATTTCACAACTAGTAAATAAATATTCTTTTTCTAAATGCTTTAATAATTTATATTCTGGTGTGTACCCAAAATGACAATCATAAATAGTATCTACCAAATCCCCTTTCTTTACAACTAATTTACCTGGAGTACCTCTCCAACTTGAAGATACTTCAATAGGAGTGATGGACACCTCTTTGTTGCAGGAAAGTAAAGTAATAAGAAGGGAAATGTAAATGATGTTTTTCATTAATTGATATGTTGTTTTGATTCTTTCAGTTTATTATGTAAATTTTTAATAAATTTAATAAATTATTCATTTTAAATTAAATAAAAATAATATGAAATCTACTATTTGTAAATTAGTTATCATCATTTTGCTCTTTTCATCTTGTAACAAAGATAGGATAAGAATATTAGATGATGCTGCGTTGGGCATGACTATTGAAGAATATAAAATTAAATTTGGTGAAGGTTATACATTTAAAACTAAATATGGAAATATAAATTGTAAACTTTCCCCTATATTTATTTATAACCACCTAACAAGATTAGAAATTAAATTAGGCACTGAATATTCTAGTGATTCATATTACACGCTTAAAGAACTTTTTATTGAAAAATACGGGACTCCAGATATAACAAATGAAACCTCACCTGGTGAACCCAAAGACAGCGCAAAAACTTCCTGGTCGGAAAATCACTCTTACCATTGGACAAAAGGACAGTTAAACATTGTATACTCTTATGATGTTTATCACTATTATGAAGAAGGAGTAGGCGTTTGGTTTCAAACTACTTCTGGAAATATAATTTATTCCTCAGATTATAATTTTGAAAATCAGTTTTTTGAAAATCATATTGATGAAATAGAGAGTGAAACAAAGTCAAAACTTTAAAAGAAACTTTAAAAATCTAATTTGAAATAGAATAATTAATTTCAATATTTATTATCTCAAATAATAAAGGCAATCAAATTACTAGCATGTCCTCTACTTTTAATTCAGAAACTTCTAATCCTCTTAAATACGTCATACTCACTATTAAATTTGAGTGACCCATTACCATTTGTTTTTGTTGAATTTGTATAATTGCGACAAATAATAATTTGTTAACTCTTTGTTTTTCTAATAGTTAAGTAAATTACCATCGCATTAAAATTGTAACTTTCTCCAATAGGGGGAGCCAATAAAACCCGATACTTTCGTATCGGGTTTTTTGTGTTTAAAAATTTACACAAAAAGCAAATGAAAAAACAATCACACTTTGTTATTGCCTATTCAAATTCTGAATTACCCTAAATTTTTGTTAAAAATTATGGTGTAATTAATATTATTGCTTGTTTTGGAATCAATTAAAAAAATAAATGAATAAACTTATATTAAATTGTAAATTATGAAATCAGCTTCTAGTTTAATAACTTTATTATTATTATTTCAATTAAATATAGCTTTTGCACAACTAAATAAAGGGGAAAAAGCTCCCGAAATTATTTTTGAAAATAGTTTCCCAATAAATTACAAATTACCAAAAGGCAAACCAATAATATTAGATTTTTGGGCTACTTGGTGTGCTCCATGCGTTGCAGCCTTAAACGAATCTAATGTATTTGTAGATCGCTACAAAGAAAAAATTGAATTTTTGTGTATTACTGATTCTACATCAAAAAATGTAGAAAAATTCATATATAAACAAAAACTAAAACATCAATTTTTGATTAATAAAAATCAAACTACTTTACGTAACTTCAAAATTAAAGGCTTGCCTACTGTTTTTTTTATAGATGCCTATGGAATTATTCAATGGTCAGGTAATGGCATGGCAGTTAATTCAAAATTAATCGATGAATTTTTAGAGACTGGAAAAATTACTGGAAGCACAGATTCAAATAGCCTCTCCTTTTCAAGTATAAAAAAAGGAACTGGAGATTTCACTTTTGACCTTTCAGAGATGAAATCAGGTGATGAAAATTTAGCTCCTGGAGTAATGATGGGGGTAAAAGGAGATTCGATAAGTTATGCAATTCAAAACATTCCTTTACGAGGAATAATAGAATTGCTTTATAAAAATCAAACCAAACAAATTATTTATAATCTAAAAAATCCGGAATTAATAAATAAACATTTTACACTTTCCGCATTTGCAAAAAAAATAGACACAAAAACTATTGACTATACCTTGCTTAAAATGATAAGCGCTAAACAAAATTTTAATGTTTCAATCAAAGAAACAGAAGCAGAAGCTTGGGTTTTTAAAAAAATAAATGAATCCAAATTTAATTCGTATAAAACTAAGCTTGATCTATCCTATGGAAATAGTGAGGATTTTAATTTTCATGTTGGCAAAAACGATAATGGCAAACTAATCTTGTCGGGGATTAATTTAAAATTAATTGACTTTCAATCGACTGTATCTGAAAATTATGATACGCTAATAGTATTTGAAAATATTGACAAAGTGGGTTATGATTTCGACAACATTTGCTTAAGTGATTTTGATGTTTTTAAAAAACAAATGCTTGAAATTTATGGATTACATTTAGTAAAAGAAAAGGTTAGCCTACCATTTCTATTGATAGAAAATTAATTAGAAATCATCGCATCAAATTTGTGACTTTTTTCAATAGAGGGAGCAGAAAAGGTCATTATAAATGACGACCTTTTTTATTATAATAAATTTTTAAATCTAAATAAATGAAAACAATAAAATTAATTTCGGGAATTTTACTTTTAACGGCACTGTTTTTTTCTTGTAGCGCAAACAATGATTCACCACTTAGTTGTGAGGAAGCAACGGCAGCAACCTTATTAGCCGAACAAGCCTATGATAATGCTACAAGCACTAATCATGACGATTTGTGCAATGCATATAAAACGGCATTACAAACTCAAATTGGGAGTTGCGGAGATGCTTCCGGAGCTTTGCAAACCATCATTGATGATTTAGGCGATTGTACTTTAACCCCTGCAGGTAATGGCGTAATTACTGTTACCGTTGGCACATTGGTAAAAACATTTGAAACAAACGTAACTGTGACTACAGTAGGTTCAATAAGAAAAGTTCGGGCGGAAGACAATATGAGTTCTAGTGATTTTATCTATTTTGAAATACAACAAGGAGCGGCAGGTCCGAATAGCATTTCAAATTTCAACATTCACTTGATTTCTTCAGATTACAATCCGATGCCAGTAGTTGATGGCGGAAACTGGTCATCAAACATCACTGTGAATAACACAACCAATATTAACGGAACCTTTTTTGGTTATGTAACTTCGCCTACCACAGGTGCAGACCTTGATTTGAATCTGGGTTCTATTAATGTACAGTTATAAATAGCAAATAGTTTTGAATTTAGTAATCCCGGTCAAAAGCCGGGATTATTTTTTGGCAAAAATATTTCTAATTTAGAACATGAAACTAATTGACTAAAGTCTTTTGCATTTGTTACTCAGAGGGTCCCTGGTTAAAAAGCCTTTACAGAAATGTAGAGGCTTTTTTGTTTTATTTGTTTTTCATAGTCATAACGTTTCTCAAAACTTATTTATCTTACAAATTTTCATAAAATGCCTCATCATTCTTCAAAAATTAAGAGACTACAATAGAAATAATTTAAAAGTATGATTCAAATCATGTTTTTCGCGCTCGATAAAAGGTAAATTTGTTCGATGAAGTGCAACTGTTTGTTTTTTTAATAAGAATTTTACTCGTTTTTTATTTGCAGTCATTAATAGTAAATGATTTTGTTTAATTCTAATACAGAATCATTTTTAGGTTAAAAAAAACGGATTGATTAATTGTTGTAAATAAAATACCACGCCATGAAAAGCAAGCCCCTCTTTTTCCTCCGTATCCATAGTGTAAATTTTACACACCCTATACATGTATCAAAACGTCGCATGAGGCAATACCGTGTATAGAGCTTAAACTACGTTTTAAATAAAAGCATCTCAAATAATCCAAATAAAAAACCTTTGTTCTAAATGATGAGCGATATTTTCTGCACAATTATTTAGGGTGAAATAATAAACAACAAATCATGAAAAAATTATATTTATTACTATTATGTTGTGCTATGGCGCACTTACAAGCGCAGCCATCGGCTAATAAAGGCCTTTCGGATCTTGACGAGGGCCAAATAATTCAACAATGCATCGGGTTTCAACCATTGGTCAATAAAATACCCCATGACATTCTAACAAAAATTACTGAATATTTTATTCTTAATCACGGAATGGATCTTAATTATTCTAAAGGACTTGAAGTGAATAACAAAAGGATTTCTCTTCTAACTAAAGGGGAATTAAGCCCCACAAAACCTTACTTTCTTTTTCACACGCTAAGTATAAAAAAAGATAGAGCATTTGTTAGATATTATTTTATTTATACTAATAATGGGGCGGAAACTACAATTCCTATAACCATAGATTTTGTAAGGAACAACTCAGAATGGCAAATTCTTAATCATACCATTTAAACGAAACATATTATGATACCAAAAATAAAAATTATCAGTAGTATTTTGAAATTAGCATTAGCCTTTTTGCTGTTTACAACACAAGTAAATGCCCAAAATACAGTATTAAACAATGGCCGTTTAAGAATAGGCAATGGAGGCGAAAATTCGATTAACAACTCTGGAAATATGCAACAACCTTTTTATTATAACGGCACCCTTGCAGTGTGGCGAAAATTAACCTATAGTAGTTACCCATTAGATATTAGATGGGGAGCAGGAGGAGATGGAACTAATAACTGGAATACAAACGGATATATGGAAAGTAATCCTGTCGTTTTTAATATAGTATATGACAATAGCGGATTCACTGTTACAGATATAGCTACTGGAGATGGTTATGGAACAATAAGGTTTACAGGTAATATAGATATTGGCGGCCAGTTATTTTTGCTCGAAAACAGCTATACCCTATTGCAACCTGAAGGATATATTGAAACAAAGGTGAAAATTACCAATCAAAGCGGTACTGACGCCACTAATGTTAGACTTTGGGTGGGTACCCGTGATGATTGGGTGGGAAATACCGACGGCCCTACAAAGGAGAGAGGAAACCTTGTTAATGGTGCATTTCAAATGATTTCAACTCCAGACGAACAGGCAAAAGCAATAAAAATTAAAACTGATACTGAAGCCATTTTATTCTACAGTAGTAATAACAGAACTCAAACTAGCATCAATAGTTGTTGCTCTTTTACAAATGCAACCAACCAAGACCCTGCCACAAGTAATATTACAAATACCAATGATGGCTCTTATACTATATTTACAAGATTTAATGATTTAACAGATGGCTCAAGTGATGAATTAACTTGGTATTACGCTGGAGGTACTCTGGCAGATATTGATGATATTATTACTGCCGTCGCATCTGCATCAGGTCATGTAAGTAATATTTCTTTTACTTCGGCTGATTATTCTTATACTGCTACACTAGGCGGAACAACAAGTTATATTTTAGTCCCAGCGGGATCAACTGTGCCAACTGAAGTGCAAATTGAGGCGGGTGTGGATTACCCTGGAGGCACTGTGATTTCAAACAGCACTGCGGCTACCATAGCAACTGTGCCATACGTCTTTAATTTTACAGGACTAACTTATTACACAAATTACACTATATACGCTATAACCAATTATTTTGATGGTAGTTCTTTTGTATATACAGCCATACAAGCTACAAATTTTACAACTCTTGCTAACGACTTACCTGTTGGTTCGGCTATTGCAACTCAAACAACTTGTGTAAATAGTACTATAAGTGCTCTATCACTAAATATAACAGATGCTTATCCTGGAGACAACACCTATACGATTACCGCAAGTTCTTCGGATACTAATATAGTTCTAGATGAGAATATTATTATTACAGGGACAGGAAACTCAAGATCTATTGCAATAACGCCAAATGTTGACGCAAGTGGTACAGTTATTATTACAATTTCAATGACTGATAGTTTAGGCGCAATAGGGACACGAACTTTTATAGTGAAATTTGGGGATTTTATTAATCCCGTGGCAATAACTCAAAACATATCCGTTATTTTAGACACAAACGGGCAAGCGGTTGTAACTCCTGATATGATTAATAATAATTCCAGTGATAATTGCAGTATTGCTTCCTATCAATTGGCTACACAAGCTCCTTCTTCTTCTAAAATATATTTTACAGGCACCGATGGCATGATTTGGTCAGCCAATCGAGATGGGTCTGGAACTCCAACAGTTTTATATGATTATCACGATAATAACATGCATACTGCTGTTGGTGTTGAAATAGATTTAGACAATAGTAATGTCTTTTTTGCTGGGGCATACTATAGAAACATTTACTCCGCACCCCTTGATGGCTTGGGCATAATAAATACAATCCCAAACACTTCGGCAAGCGGAAACCTGCACGACTTTGAAATAGATAGAGAAGGAAACAGACTTTTTTATACAAATCAATCCAGTGGTGTTTTTTCAACTAGTATAGACGGTTCGGCCTCTCCTACACAAATCGTGGCAGGAAATATTGTAGCTTTAACTTTTGATAAAACACATCAAAAAATTTATTTTGTAAATCCTTATGGGACGATTGGCGTCGTTGATGCTGATGGGTCTAATGCAAACCATAATTTGTTTTGGGCAAATTCTCCGAGGGAAATTACGATAAATGAAGCAACCGGAAGATTGTTTTGGATAGAGAAAAACTCAAAAGAAATTTGGACTGCTTTAGTGGATGGATCAGAAGCCCCATATGTATTGTATAGTTTTTCAGTAGGCGATAATTTTGTTCAAAATGCTTATGGGATTGATTTTGATCCAAACACAAACACTTTGTTTTGGACGGCATTTGGATATTCAAATGAGGATACTGTTTACACTGCCTCAGCAGATGGACTAGGTGTTCCTCAAATATTATACAGAGGGAATTTTGGAAGAATCAGAGGGATTGCAGCAGGAAGAAATATTCGTGGCGTTTCTTTGAACCCAGCTACAAGTAGCATAACCTATTCTGCTGCCAATATGGGTTCTCAAACACTATATCTTATAGTGACTGATGCCTTCGGAAACGTATCCTATGCTCCAGCCACAATTACAGTTTCTTCTACAGGAAACGTTGGGCCTGAAATTACGTGTGCTACTAATTTATCACAAAATGTTGATGCTGGACTTTGTGCCGCATCAGTAACAACACAAAATTTGCAAATAACAAATATTGGAGATGTAAGTTCGTTAACATGGACAATGAGCGGAGCAACAAGTGATTCTTCTCCTGTTTCTGGCATAAATTATGTTGGAACAGCAGTCTTTAATTTTGGAGTAACCACAATAACTTATACTGCTAAAAATGCTTTGGATAATATTTCAATTTGTTCGTTTACTGTAACGGTACTTGACAATGACTTGCCAGCAGCAACAACCCAAAACATTACAGTATATTTGGACACAAATGGCGAAGCAATTTTACTCCCAAGTCAAATCAATAATGGCTCAACAGATAATTGTCAAATTGCAAGTTACCAACTACTAACAGGAACGGCTATTTCTCCTAAAATATATTTTAGCAGTACCGACGGAATGATTTGGTCTGCAAATAGAGATGGAACAGGAACACCAATTGCTTTATATGATTATCATGATGTCAATATGCCTACTGCTGTGGGAATTGAAGCAAATTTAAACAATGGGAACTTCTATTTTGCTGGCGCCGATAATAATAACATTTACACCTCCTCTCTAGATGGAAATGGTGTGATAAATACAATTCCTAACACATATCCAAATGGCTACCAACACGATCTTGAAATAGACTGGGATTTAAACAAATTGTTTTATACTGACTCTTCTGATGGTGTTTACGTAACTAGTATAGATGGTTCAGAGTCTGCAACACAAATAGGCACTAGCGGTGCCGTTGCCTTAACGTATGACAAAACAAATCAAAAAATTTACTACGTAAATCCTTCTGGGTCTATTGGTGTCGTAGATGCGGATGGATCTAATGAAAACACCTATTTGTTTTCAGCATATAACCCAAGAGGAATTACGATAAATGAAGCAACAGGAAGATTGTTTTGGATAGAAAAAAAAACTCAAAAGAAGTTTGGACTGCTTTAGGTGATGGATCAGAAGCTCCATACGTATTGTATTCTTTTGCCGGGGACAATAATTTTGTTCATAATGCTTTTGGGATTGATTTTGATCCCCATACAAATATGCTGTTTTGGACTGCATTTGGCGATTCATTTGATGACACTATCTACACAGCTCCGGCAGATGGTTCTGGCGTTCCACAAGTCTTATTTGTAGGGAATTATGGAAGCATTAGAGGGATTGCTGCTGGTAGAAACATACATGGAGAATCTTTAACCCAATATGCCAATAGCATCCCCTACACCACAAGTGATATTGGAGTTCATACAGAAACTCTAGTAGTAACTGATGCATCGGGTAATGTGTCCTTTACACAAGCTACTGTCACAGTTGTTGCCGCACCACTGAGTATAACCTCTCCTGGAAATATAGCTGCATCTGCTGATTCTGGAACATGCTCTACTTCGGAAGTGGTAGGGAATCCTATACTCTCCGATTTAGGAAATCTAAGTGTCTTAACATGGAGCATGACTGGAGCTACAACTGGATCCTCCCCTATTTCTGGAATAAATTATATTGGAACAGCTATCTTTAATTCAGGCGTAACTACTATAACCTACACCGCCACAGATAATGCTGTAGCCGTTGTTGAATGTTCTTTCACTGTAACCGTTACAGATTCTGAATTCCCAATAGTTTTCACAAATAATACTACTGTTATATTAGATTCAAATGGACAAGCCACTTTGATTCCAAGTCAAATCGACGATAGTTCTATAGATAATTGCGAAATAGCCAGTTACCAATTGACCGAAGCCACCAATTTATCTCCCTTCATTTATTTTACAGGAGTTACTGACGGCAAGATCTGGAAAGCAAATCGAAATGGTTCAGGGACACCTGTATTACTTAACGCTTCAAGTCCTGGCGCAACTGGAATTGAGGTGAATTATGATAATGGAAAACTTTATTATGCCACTTCAACCACCAATACAATTCAAACCGAAGCATTGTCTGGACTGGGCGTATCCGCCACTGTGCCAAATACAAATCAAGGGAACAATAAACACGATTTCGAATATGATTGGGCAGGAAACAGACTATTTTATTCTGCAAATAATGGAGGAATATATATGGCAAGCATCGATGGCCTTTCGGCTCCTGTTCAATTAGTAAGCGATGCACAAGTGGTCGCCTTAGTTTTTGATAAAACCAATCAAAAAATATATTACGGTAATTTGTCAGGTTCGATAGGAGTTATAAATGCAGATGGCTCTAATCAAAATAATTCTCTTTTTCTCGCCAATAGTCCAAAAGGGATTACCATAAACGAAGCTACTGGAAGACTGTTTTGGGTTGAACAATCGTTAAAAAAAATCTACACCGCTTTGATTGACGGATCTGAAGCGCCTCATCAATTATATAGCACTGGTGCTACAGGAAATCCATTTGGTATTGATTATGATGCAACTACCGACAGGCTTTACTGGACCGTTTTTAATAGTGGCGAAAAAGTAGTTACTGCTCCTGCTTCTGGAGTAGGAGCACCTGTAACTTTATTTAACGGAAGTTTTGGTGGATTGAGAGGAATTGCCGCCGGAAGAAATATCAAAGGAGTGGATTTATCCACTGCTTCTAATAATTTAGCTTTCGATTGTTCTAATATTGGGGTCAACTTTATTGCCTTGATTGTTACCGATAATAATGGTAATGCATCAACTAAAACAGCAACCGTTACAGTAGTAGATTCTCAAAATCCAACCATTGCAACATTAGATCCAATAAGTGTAGGAGAAGATTCCGGAGTTTGTACCTATGCAAGTTCCCAATTAACAGCGCCAACTGCTACAGATAATTGTAGCGTGGCAAGTGTGGTGGTTTCTCCAATAAGTTTGGTTC
>CAIMMM010000054.1 GCA_903842575.1 uncultured Bacteroidota bacterium
CCGCGATTTTGTATAATCTTCTTCATTTGAAGATGGAAAAAGCCCCTGCATTAACCCTTTTTTGTGGGTTTTCAACAGTTCACATTTTTTAACTTGGGCATTGATAAGGTCATCAAGCGATGAAAGGCAATTAGCTATTTTGGTTTGTTCTTTTAATTTTGGAAGATGAATTATCAACGATTTAATAATTTGTAAATTAAGACCACCGCGCCCTTCGCCTCCTGCGGATAACCTTCTTAATTCGTCATATCTGTTATCTAAATTATGATAGAGAAAATTACTAAAAAATTTTTCGTCGTTCGGAAAAATTGCAGCAATTGATTGATTGATACATACCTCCACCATGTTCATAGCAACTGTACCACGAGTTTTACCTTGACCAGCCAAACCAATCAATACACTATGTTTGGGAATAAATTTAGTGCTTGAATTTCGTAACCCTTCCTCTGTAATTCGACCTTGAACCTCATACACTTTTTTATTATTCAATTCTCCTGAATTCATCCATTTGATATTCCCACCCCAATAACTTTTTTCTGAAGTGCTTGGTGTACCTCCAGCAGTAACATTTCGTGAAATCTGCCCTACCGTTTTTTCTTCCCACTCCCCCGAATCTATAAACTCAGGAAATCTCAACTTCGGAACAGTTTCGCCCTCTTGAGGAAAAAGCTGTTGCATTAAGCCTTTTTTATGGGTTTTGAGTGCTTCAATTTTTTGAGTTTGTGAGGTAATTAAATCGTCAAGCGATGAAAGGCAGGCTGCGATTTTGGTTTGTTCTTTTTCTTCAGGTAAATTTAAAGTTAAGAGTTTCAATTGGCTTGAATATAAATGAACAACTGAAATGCCTTGTGCTAGTTTCGCAATCTCAAGTTTTTTTTGATTGTTCAAATAATAGGTAAGAAAAACGCCATTTTCTTTTGATTTGATAATGTTTAAATCGCCGCCCAATGCCACACCAGAAACTTTAACGCATGAAGCTGTTGCAATATCAATTTGCGTTTCACCTGATGCAGGAATAATCACGTCATTAGCTTCACTCAATACGAGATTATCAACGGGGATATTTGTTTTTGATTTAACTTTGTAGATAGTTTCGCTGTATTCCGTATAAAGTTCACCGTATCTAATACAAAAGGTTTTACCGTTTTCATCAATATCGGCTTTTGATATTCCTTTTCCTTTTGAAAACGTAGCAATATCACCAAATCTTCTAACTTTCCACTCGCCACTAAATTCTTTAAATCGAAATTTAGGCACTAACCCTTTTTTATGTTCCTTATTCATAATTGGCTCGCCAACTTCTTATCCAACGTTAATAACTCAAGCTGATGGTGTTGTGCTGTAGCGGCAATAATTGAATCGGGTAATTTTGTTTTATGGCAATGCCTGAATTCAATGGTTTCATTTTCAATAGCTGGCGTAATCGCTAAATAGCTCATACGAGATAATAATAATTCAATGGCTTGTTTATCAACGGGCGTTATGGCGTGATAACTCAATAACTCCATTCGAGTAATTGCCGAATAAGCACATTCTTGTATTTTGATTTTTTTAGCTATCAATACACCTAAAATCATTGGTTGATGTTGGTATAAACCAATGATGATATTGGTATCAAGCAGATACTTAATTCCATTCATCACGCAAATCCTTTTGGATTTCTAGCGGGTCTTTATTTTTAAAACAAGCTATTTCGGGCAAGTCATTAACAATATCGCTTAATAAATCAGTTGATTTTTCTTGACTAAAATAATTTTTAAGCAAATAGTTTTTAAGCATTTCACTGGTTGAAATATGTTTTTGTTTAGCATCATTTTCCAATATGCTTTCTAATTCGGGTTCAAGTTCAATTAATATCATGGCTAACTCCTAAATTTAAAAAAATAATGGCTCGCTTTACAAATCCTTAGTGTTGAATTCACTATAACCTTCGTAGTAATAGCTAATATCAATACCTTTCATAAATAGCTCGCGGTCGTCTATTTTGTCAGTAAGTGCTTGCTGTAAAAGATGTTTTATTTCTATATCTTTAATCACACTACGCTCCATCGCTAAAAGATAATCCGATTTATCGACTTCATTCCA
>CAIMMM010000055.1 GCA_903842575.1 uncultured Bacteroidota bacterium
AAAAAAATCAATGAAAATAATCCGGACCTAATTAAGTCTGATACAACTATTGCTAAATCTACAATTGCGACAGTTCCTACTTTCCAAAGCTATAATGCGAAACAAAGAAATTATGATGTTGAATATTCAATTGATAAATTAGTATTAAGGGCCGATTTTAGTTTTTTAAATTCTTCCTATCAACCTTTTTTTGGTGGAAATCAACCAGTGTTTGTTAATCCTCCATTTAATGGATTAATTAAAGTTGGAGTTACTGATTTGCTTGAAGATTATAGAATTACTGGGGGAGTTGGTCTTTCATTAGATTTGGACAATAATGAATATGTTTTAAGCTATGAGAATTTAAAACATCGGCTCGACAAACAAATTGTTTTTCATAGGCAAAGTATTTTGGATTTGAATGGTTATCCTTTTATTCAGCATCAAATTCATGAATTACTCTATCTTGTTAAATGGCCATTTAGTGATGTGCTTGCATTAAAGGGAACGGCTTCTTACCGAAACGATCGAGCTACTTTCCTTTCAGTAGATATGAATACTTTGGTAGAACCAGATAGATACGCCAATTGGGCTGGTCTTAAAGGTGAACTTGTTTTTGATAACACTCGTGAAAAAGGCATGAATTTATATTTTGGAAGTCGATTTAAAATATTTGCCGAGGTTTACGAAAACATAAATGAATCTAAAACATTGTATGTGCTTGGTTTTGACTATCGGAAATACACAAAAATACATAAAACATTTATTTGGGCAAATCGTATTGCTGCTAGCACTTCTTTTGGCGACCAAAAATTAGTTTACTATATGGGTGGTGTTGATAACTGGCTTTTCCCCAAATTTAATTCCAATATCAATATTGCTCAAGACCAAAATTATGCTTATCAAACCTTGGCAACAAATATGCGTGGGTTTACCCAAAATATCAGAAACGGTAATAGTTTTGCTGTTATTAATAGTGAGTTGAGAATGCCAATCATAAAATATTTATTAAACAGACCTATTAAATCAGAGTTCTTTAGGAATTTCCAAATTGTTGGTTTTGGTGATATTGGTACTGCCTGGACTGGAACTGATCCTTACTCAGATAAAAACGCATTGTACACTCAAGTAATTACTCAAGGCCCGATGACGGTTACTGTTATCAAGCAGATTGATCCAATTGTTGGTGGTTGTGGATTTGGACTAAGAAGTAAGATTTTAGGGTATTTTGTTAGAGCTGATTGGGCCTGGGGTGTTGAGGATGGTTACTTGCAAAAAAGAATTTTCTATCTTTCTTTTGGACTAGATTTTTAAATTACAGGTATTTTATGAATGAAATAAAATCAAAAATTCAAAACCTTTCCTCACAATTTTACAATGAAATTGTTGAAATCAGACAATATTTGCATAAAAATCCAGAACTTTCCCAGCAGGAAAAGGAAACTTCCGATTACATACAAAATAAATTAAAGGACTTAAAAATTGAATTTTCTGCAGGTATTGCTCAATTTGGGATTGTGGCAATTATTAAAGGAAAAAATCCTGGTTCAAAAGTAATTGCATTGAGAGCAGATATGGATGCGCTTCCAATTCAAGAAGAAAATAATTGCGAATACAAATCAGTAAATCCAGGAGTGATGCATGCATGTGGCCATGATGCACATACAGCAATGCTTATTGGCGCTGCAAAAATTTTAAATGAAATAAAAAATGATTTTGAAGGAACCATCAAGCTGTTTTTTCAACCTTCTGAAGAAAAATTTCCAGGTGGCGCAAAATTGATGATTGAAGAAGGCGTTTTGCAAAATCCAAAAGTTGAACATGTTTTTGGGCAGCATGTTTTGCCAACTTTAGAAGCGGGAAAAGTTGGCGTAAAATCTGGAATGTACATGGCTTCCACAGATGAAATTTATATCACGGTTATTGGTAAAGGTGGTCATGGTGCTACACCTGAATTAGTTGTTGATCCTGTTTTAATAACGTCACATATAATCGTTGCTTTGCAGCAAATTGTGAGTAGAAATGCCACTCCAAGTACACCAACAACCTTGTCATTTGGTAGAATAATTGCCGATGGAAGAACGAATATTATTCCAGATACAGTAAAAATTGAAGGTACCATTCGTACTTTTA
>CAIMMM010000056.1 GCA_903842575.1 uncultured Bacteroidota bacterium
TCAACCTCATCCTTGTCACACTGAGCTTGTCGAAGTGCCAACCTCATCCTTGTCACACTGAGCTTGTCGAAGTGCCAACCTCATCCTTGTCACACTGAGCTTGTCGAAGTGCCAACCTCATCCTTGTCACACTGAGCTTGTCACACTGAGCTCCGCCTGTGCTGACGAAGGAAGTATCGAAGTGCCAACCTCAACCTCAAACCCTACCTGCAAATATATAAATTACGCTTTCCAAAAAAAGTTATTATAGTGATTTGTTTTGTAATTAGGCAGGCTAAAATTGTGGTGCTTATGATAATTGTCTAATTTTGCATGAAATCTTAAAAAATCAATTTTGTTACACTTTTTAAAATCCAAACCTTTTTTACGTGATTTAATTCCCGAAAATTATGTGGACATTCACTCCCATTTACTTCCCGGAATTGATGATGGGGCTGCTTCTATTGAGGACACTAAATTACTTATTTCAAGATTACAGGAAATTGGTTTTAAAAAATTTATTACAACACCTCATGTTTTGGGTGAAGTATGGAACAACTCCAGAATACAAATTGAAGAAAATGAAAGTAGAACTATCCAAAATTTAGATACCCCAAACTTTAACACCCATTTTAAAGCTGCAGCGGAATATATGATAGATGAAGAATTTAGACAGCTTTTTAAAAAGGAAAAACTATTAACTTTAAAAGACAATTATGTTTTAGTTGAGTTATCCTATTTATACCCACCCCTTCAAGTATATGATATTTTATTCGAGCTACAAGTTGCCGGATATCAACCTATTTTAGCACATCCTGAACGATATGTTTTTTACCATCATTCTTTAAGTGATTATAAAAAATTGAAAGATGCGGGTTGTTTCTTCCAATTAAATATGCTTTCTGCAACAGGGTATTATGGAGCAAGTGTTGTTAAAATAACGGATGCTTTATTAAAAAATGGACTCATCGATTTTGTAGGCTCTGATGTGCACCACACAAGACATATAGACTCAATACACAAAAAAATTGTTTTGAAAAACCATGAATACTTACATTCTGTTTTTCAAAACAATGCTTCATTCAATTTTTAATTTATACCATTAAAGTTCATTATAGTTCAATCGTTCTAATCTAATACCGTGTTTACCTCTTTCTCCGCCGCGTCGGATTATTGGACTCATTTGAAAGAACTAGCGGTATTATTATCTATTTTTTAAAAAAGGAACGGATTTTATTTAAAAAACTGTCTTTAACTGCGCCGTCGGATTCATACCCATACCCATACCCATAGTTGTATTTATAATCGTAACCATAACTGGCATATCCACTATAACTTACCCCTACATTATTGATAACATAAGCCATGTTTTTTAACTTCCCTTTATCACTTAAACTTACTGAAAATTCCAATAAATTTTTAGGTGTGAAATCTGCTCTAACAACATATAATGTGGTATCAACTAAATGAGAAATTACAAGTGTATCCGTGACTAATAATGTAGGCGGAGTGTCAATAATGATATAATCATATTCCTTCTTAGCCTCATTTATTAGTTTTTCTAATTGTCCATTGGCTAATAATTCGGCGGGGTTGGGCGGTATCGTTCCCGAGAATACGATGTCTAAATTACTATGGTTCAAGTAATTATTATTAACAATACTATGCCAATCTATTAAATTATTATGAAGATAATCTTGAAGTCCATAATTTCCTTTTTCAACTTCTAAATAGTTATGCAATTGAGGATTTCTCATATCGGCTCCAATCAACAAAACTTTTTTGTTCATTATAGAAAAGGATATGGATAAATTTAATGCGGTAAATGTTTTCCCCTCTCCTTTTATGGCGGAAGTAACTATCATAGTTTGGGCAAGCTGTTCCTTTTGCAATGGAAAAATATAAGACAAATTGGTTCTTAATATTCTGAAAGACTCCCCTAGAATAGATCTGTCATTTATTTCTGTAAGCTTATTTTCAGAAGTAATATGAGGGACTTCAGAAAGAATAATTTTATTTTTTGTTACCTTTAAAATATCCTCTTTGGTATGCATTTTATCATCAAGCAAAATACTGATGTATAGTATTAAAAACGGGATTAACAACCCAATAAGTACAAATACCATATAATAGGTTCCCCTTTTTGGAAATATAGGACTGCCCGAAGTTATTGCATAATCAACTACTTTAATAGATGAAGAAACAATAGCTAAATTAATAGCCGCTTCCTCCCTTTTTTGCAAAAGTAATAGGTAGAGTGTTTCTTTTATATTTTGCTTACGTTCTATACGTCTTAATATCTTCTCATTATTGGGTATAGAACTAAATTTCTGATTGGAAGAGTTTTTAATAAAATTGTTTTTGGAAAGAGAAACTTCCAATTCTTGTTGATACGCTATTACCGAATTTATGGCATTGATTTTAAGATCCGATAACTTACTTTTGAAAAATTGTATTTTAGGATTATTTTCTCCGGCACTTACTAAATACCGGTCACGTTCTAATACAACAACGTTAAAATCAGCAATTAATTGATTGATACCAACATTTGCTATACCAATATTTGCAGGCAATAAATCTAATTTTTTATCTGCTTTAATGGTTTTCTCCAAAACCTTGGCCAAAGCAATTTGCGTTTCTATTTGAAAAACATCACTAGAACTAGCAATTTTACCTGTTGTTGCAGCAACAGCATCTGCATTGATAAAAGTTAATTCATTATTTCGTTTATAGTTTGCTTTATTGGTCTCAATAGAATCTAAATCCATTTCCAACGATTTAAAGCGGTCATTAACAAAATCAATCGTTCTCATGGAGATTAATCGCTTATCATTCAAACCATCCAATTCAAATTGTTTCACAAGCTCATTTAAAATAACCTCCGATTTATCTCTGTTGGTTCCCGATAAGGATAAAATTAGAATATCCGAAGTTTTGCTGCTATTGACAATATTTAAACTGCCCGACAAACCCGCAACTACGGAAGGAACAGATTGGTGCACTACTAAATATTTTTTTACTTCTAAGGAATTTAAATTGGCCCCAACCTGAAGTTTTAATTTAAATGGGATTCCATTTATAGATTGAATTGAATTAAAAGGAAAAACACCACTCGTTTTGGAAGTAGCTAGATTTATTATTTTAAAACCCTCTTTTACTATATCAATTTCAAATGAAATGTTTTTCTCATCCATATTCATTGTAGTATCCATCCATTCAATGGAAAAAGGCCTGTTTTTCCATATCTCTATATTATTTAAATAACCCATATTATAATATTGATCATTTAGATTCAAATTTTTGCAAACTTGTTCTAATATTCGATAGGATTTCATAACTTCAACTTCGTTTTCTAGATTAACTTTATTCCTAGAAAATAAGGCAATTGGACTATTGGGAAGCGCAAAAGTATTCTTAGAATCATCTATGATTTTAACTTTTGCTTTGGTTTCAAATACATTAACGGTATGATTTAAATAATACTTACAAACAAAAACACTTAGAAGTACTGAAATCAAAAAATAATGCCAAAAACGCAAATAAATAAATACTTGCTGCAATAAATCAAAGCTATGCTCTCTCTCGTTAAGTTCGTGTTGTGCCTTTTCCATTAGATTATTTTTTTAACAATAGATAAACTGTTAATAGAAACGATAATGTTCCCAATGTTGTACCAATATCTTTTATATACCCCGAAGACATTACTTTAGCATCATTAGGATTTACAATAATAACATCATTTTGTTTTACATAGTAATAAGGACTATTAAACCAATCGGCCGAAGTTAAATCCAACCGAACATAAGTTCTAGTTCCATTCACTTCTCTAATCAACAAGACGTCTTTTCTAATGCCATTTATCGTTAAATCGCCTGCATAGCCAATAGCCTGATTCAATGAAATGTTTTGCTCATCAAAACTATAAGTACCTGGTTTATTTACTTCACCTAAAACGGTTACTTTACTATTGATAATTCTAACACTCACAATAGGGTCTTTTAAATAACCCTTATCATTTAAAATATCTGAAATAAATTTTTGAACTTCATCCGTACTTTTTCCAGCCACTTTAATCGTTCCTAATATTGGAAAAACAATACTGCCTTCCTGTGAGACTAAATAGCCCTGAATTTTTATAGTTTCAACATTAAAAACATTAGTTGATGAACTACTAACTATGTTAAAGGGTTGGGCCGATTCATCAACAAGAGCCGATATTTTAATATACAATATGTCATTTATCTGTACTTCATTGGGCATATATTGTATCGCACTTTGGTCACTTTTTTTAATATCCTGAAAGTATAAAATATCTTTTTTGCTTGCACAAGATAAAATTGTTAAAGCGAGTAGCATCAATAATAGTTTTTTTGTCATTGTAATAATTTTTATAAAAATAATAGCATGCCCTAAATTTAAATCTCACCAAATAATTCAAAAGACGCAAAGCTACGATTTGATTTAATATATAGTTAGAATAAAATATTTAATTTATTTAGCAATTTAATCGGTTAATTTTTTATGTCTAGTTTTTCAAAAACAGAGTTCATACTACTAAACTCCGGAACTATTTTTTTCATTTTAGAGACAATATCATTGTTAGATAACTTTGTCGAACTTAAAAACAAATCTTTAACAGCAACACTTAATGTATCAAAATCTTCATAAACATCCTGAGAAATTAGTATTTTAGTATTATGGGTAGGCAATGTCTTGGAAGTATCATTCAACAATTCTTCAAATAGTTTTTCTCCAGGACGCAAACCAATAATCTTAATTTCAATTTCTTTATCTGGAATAAAACCCGCCAATCGAATCATTTTTTTAGCTAAATCGATAATCTTTATTGGTTCACCCATATCAAAAATAAATATTTCCCCACCTTTACCCATTGCCCCAGCCTCAAGCACTAATTGACAGGCTTCTGGTATGGTCATGAAATAACGTATAATTTCAGGATGCGTAACGGTTATGGGGCCACCTTCATTAATTTGCTTTGAAAACAAAGGAACCACAGAACCATTTGAACCTAAAACATTACCAAATCTAGTAGTAATGAATTTGGTTGTAGTATTCGTTTTATTTTTTTGTAAGTGATTGTTCAAAGACTGCACATATTTTTCTGCAATCCGTTTACTGGCACCCATAACACTACTTGGATTAACTGCTTTATCCGTTGAGATGAATACAAACTTTTCCGCAAAATATTTAATTGATAAATCGGCGAGATTTTTTGTGCCCATAACATTTGTTAAAATTGCCTGGGATGGGTTTTCTTCCATTAAAGGAACGTGTTTATAGGCAGCCGCATGATAAATAAAATCAGGTTTGTAGCGCTCAAAAACAGCTTCCATAGCACTATAATCGGTAACATCAGCTAAAATAGTTTTTATTTTAATTTTATCTGAAAAAGCTTCTGTTTCTAAATATAAAGAATGCAGTGGCGATTCTGCTTGATCCAAAATAAGAACATGTAAAGGTTCAAAATTAATAATCTGCCTTACAATTTCACTTCCAATGGAACCTGCAGCTCCTGTAATTAATATTGTTTTCCCTTTTATTTGTGAAGAGATGGTTTTAAAGTCAAGTTGGATTGGCTTCCTGTTCAACAAATCTTCAATAGCAAAATTCTTTAATTGATGGGAAATTTGTCTTTCATCTTCCCAATTTGTAATTAAAGGAACGGTAAAAACTTTTAAATTATATTCCAAACATTCCTCTACAATGTCAACAAGCTCCTCTTTTGACAAACTTTTTTCTGTAATAATTAAAACTTGAGCATTAACTGATCTTAAAATAACATGAATACTTTTATTTTGATTGAGGATAGGCAAATCCAAAATACTTTTGGACGTATTATTTTGTTTGAATTTATCCACAAAAGCAACAACATTAAATCGAGACGGATTTTCAGTCTTCAATGCATTGGCTACAGATATTGCATTAGCATCGGCACCATAAATCACAGCTTTTACAAGCTTTCTTCTGTCTTCGGTACGTAAATATATTTCAAAGATATTTTTGACTAATATTCGAAAAAGAAAAAGCAATAAAAATGTAATAACATAAGTGATAAACAAACCCGTTGTTAGAAATATTTTAACATTAAAAATTATTTGGTAAGAATAATTGATAACTACTAAAACAAAATAAGCCGTTGAGGTCGCAATTAATAATTTTACCCCATCTATGAATGTGGAATGGCGAAGTATCCCAGCATACGTTTTAAAATAATAAAATAAAATGGCATTTATAAGAACTATTAAGGCATTTTGTGATAAAATAGCTAATCTACTCGCGTAATGAACATTTAAACTGTCAACAATTACATAAGTAATCCCGCATGCTAGGGAAACAATGAAAACATCAATAAAAAAAATTATCCATCTTGGCAAATACCCAATGTTTTGGAATGTTTTGCTATTCAAAATATTTTTTAAATCATTAAGGTCAAAAAGGGTCATTGTGAAATTTTAAGAGAGCAAATTTATGTTAAAAAAACTAAAATTAAGCTATTATTCAAATTAAATAGGATGTCTTTTCAAGTGTTTCTTCCATTTATTAGGAAAACCAAAATAAAGTCAGAAAAAAATTGTTGGCGCGCTATAGACTTAAAAAAAGCCTAAGCGAATCTTCAATTCTGCCTTTATCTAATTCCGTTAAGTTGGAACCCGAAGGCAAGCACAATCCATTGTGAAATAAATTTTCCGCAATGGAGTTCCCATAATAAGGATATTTCGCAAAAACAGGTTGCACATGCATGGGTTTCCATAATGGTCTTGATTCTATATTTTCTTTTTCAAGTGCCATCCGTAAATCTTGGCTACTTTTTCCTAAAATAACTGAATCGATTGTAATACAAGTCAACCAATGATTGGAAATGAAATCAGTATTGGGTGCCGTAAAAACTTTTATTCCTTCTACCGATGTAAAAAAATTGGTATAAAAATGATGCATAGCAGTTCTCAATTGAATGTGCTCGTCCAATACCTCCATTTGCCCACGACCTATTCCGGCACAAATATTACTCAGTCTATAATTATATCCTATTTCCGTATGTTGGTAATGGGGTGCATTATCACGGGCTTGTGTAGCAAGAAATACAGCTTTCTCTTTTGTAGCTTTAGTATTTGTGACCAAAGCACCTCCTCCCGAAGTAGTAATGATTTTATTCCCATTGAAAGACAAAACACCAATGTCGCCAAAAACACCACATTTTTGTCCTTTGTAAGTGCTTCCCAAAGCTTCGGCACTGTCTTCTAGAATTGGGATATCATACTTATTTGAGATTGTTTTTATTTCCTCTACCTTAAAGGGCATTCCATAAAGATGAACCGCTATAATGGCTTTTGGTTTTTTACCTTTTGAAATCCTATCCACAATAGCTTCCTCTAAGGCAACGGGACACATATTCCACGTATCCAATTCACTATCAATAAAAACAGGCGTAGCGCCCAAATAAAGTATTGGATTGGCGGAAGCCGAAAAGGTAAAACTTTGACAAATCACTTCATCACCTTGCTCAACACCCAGCAAAACCAAACCTAAATGGATAGCGGCAGTCCCTGAACTCAAGGCAGCCACATGACTTCCGCTTCCTAGATAGTGCTCTAAATCTTGCTCAAAACCAGTAACATTGGGGCCTAGCGGCGCTACCCAATTGGTATCAAACGCTTCTTGCACATACTTTTGTTCGGTTCCACCCATGTGTGGTGAGGAAAGCCATATTTTTGAAGTACTCATTTTCTAAATTTTAATATAATATATAAGGGAACAATCCTTAATCTTAACTATTCTTTGTGTATCCTTTATTGGTCTCGCCCCGAAATTTTAGGATTTGGATATCCAAACCCAGTCCACCTCATCTTCTTCCTCAACCTCATCCTCATCCTCATCCTCATCCTCATCCTCAATCTCATCCTCATCCTCATCCTCAACCTCATCCTCATCCTCATCCTCATCCTCATACTCATCCTCATCCTCATCCTCATCCTCATCCTCATCCTCATCCTCATCCTCAACCTCAA
>CAIMMM010000057.1 GCA_903842575.1 uncultured Bacteroidota bacterium
CTTTTCAAAAGTTCTTTACATTTGTGTGTTAGTTGTGCAACATGCACATAAGATTTATGAAATAAAAAAAAGGGGGGGCGACCTGCCAGTATGAAGTTTCAAGAATTTAATAACGTTTGTCGCGGGGCGAAAGAGACGAGATTTTAATCCACCCTTTTTTTTACTTCATAAATCTTTCAAACGTTAGCACCAATTGTAAGACGACCCCGTAACAGACGAACATACACTAATGAAATATAAAAACATAAGAGAAGAAGAACTTAAAAATAAGGTCGGTGCGGACTGGTTTAAATCATTTGACACGACAGAAATATTAGGTAATATTGACTTCACAGTGTTTCCAAAGCAAGACAGTTTTTTTGGCAGGACACCCCTACTATGGGCGGAAGCTAAGACTGGCGACTTTGACGTTCCGACAATGTTCGTTCAACTCATTTTGACAATTGGGAAGGCAAGAACTTTTGACAAAACTTTACCACCTGCATTTTTGGGTGCTTTTGACTTTAAAAAAATTGCATTCCTTCCTTATATAAGCCTTCAAGACATTTTTTATTTAAATGACTTCAATTGGAAAGTTACACCAAGCAACCACGAAACAAAAGAATTTAAACTTATAAAAGAACGTGTAGAAGCTACGCTTAAACAAAATACATCTGTTTACGACTACCATAAGGACGAAAAAGAACTTAAACATTTTATTGCTAACAATATTGCCAAAGCGACCGAAACAAGCAAAATAAAAATTGATAAAAACAATTTCTATCCGATTTATTTGCGTTGGTTAGATATTGTGAAACCAATTATAGACGTGCATTGGGAAGACCTGAAAAAAGCGAGTATTTTAGATAGCGACTTTTACTTGGCAGACCTTTTTGTTGATGATAAAGACACACAGAAAACAGATGACGACTCAACAATTAAAGACAATTTGTTTGTGATTTTCCAAAATCAAGGTTACAAAATAGCGAAAGAAAATATCAAGCAAATGTTTGATGCAACAATCAACATTCGGAACAAGGAAATCTACCAACTTTTTTGGAAACGTTACAAACGACCGCCAGTAAAAGAATTTCAAGAATACATCATTGAGCGCAGAGATTTACTTGTTCCGCAAGACATCAGAGAACACAAAGGGGCGTTTTTCACACCACGAATTTGGGTTGAACTTTCTCAAAAATACTTGACAGATTATTTGGGTGAAAATTGGCAAGAAGAGTATTTTATTTGGGATTGTGCCGCAGGCACAGGTAATCTTCTTGCAGGTTTAACCAACAAATACAATATTTATGCAAGCACGCTCGACCAAACCGATGTAAAAGTAATTCATGAACGTATAGAACACGGAGCAAATCTTGTGAAAAATCACGTTTTCCAATTTGACTTTTTGAATGATGATTTTACCAAGTTACCACAAAGCTTACAAGATATCATTAATGATGAAAAGAAACGCAAGAAATTGGTTATTTACATAAATCCGCCTTATGCAGAAGCGGGAACTGGACAAGGAAAATCACATAAAAAAGATATCACACTAAAATTTGAAGTTAATGAAAAGTTTAAACCTATAATTGGAAATGCAGTAAATGAAATTTTTGCGTTATTCATGGCTAAAATCTATACAGAAATTCCAGGATGTATTATTGGACAATTTTCTAAACTAAAATTTATCAATGGTTCAAATTTTAAAAAGTTTAAAGAATATTTCTTTGCGGAATACAAAGGTGGTTTTGTTGTTCCTGCTGAAACTTTTGACAATGTGAAAGGAAAATTTCCAATTGGTTTTACCATTTGGAATTCAATTGAAAAATCAAAGATAAACACTATTTCTACAGATGTATTTGATAAAAATGGAAATTATATTGGTGTCAAAAATTTCTACGGAAATTTACCACAAGGAATAAACCAATGGATAAATAAATATCAAGACAAGACAAATCTACAAATTGGATTTTTGGATTGTTCAACGCCAGATTTTCAAAATAAAAACTATGTATTTATTGATAATTTAGAAAATGAAAAAGACGACCATAGATACCATTTGTATTTTACCAAAAACAACTTATTGGTTGGTTCTATTTATTTTACTGTGCGTCATTGTATTGATGCAACTTGGTTAAACGACCGCGACCAATTTTTATTTCCAAATGACAATTGGAAAACAGACGCAGAATTTAAAAATGATTGTTTAGCATTTACTCTATTTCACAGTCAAAACAGAATTTCAACTAATGAAAAATTAGTCAATCACTGGATTCCATTTACAGAACAAGAAGTAAATGCGAAAGAAAAATTCGCAAGCAATTTTATCACAGATTTCATAAAAGGAAAATTAAAAATGGAAAGTAGTGCAAATTTGTTTGGCAACGAAACCACAGAGAGCAAACCATTACAATTTTCAAACGAAGCAATAGCAGTTTTTAATGCAGGACGAGAACTTTGGCGTTACTACAATTCTTTTGACGCAATAATTCCAAACGCAAGTTTTTACGACATCAGAGAATTCTTTCAAGGCAAAAATGACAAAGGGCAAATGAACGCTAAAAGTACAGACAACAAATACACAGAACTAATTGGCGACTTGCGACAAAAAATAAATTTACTAGCAGATAAAATCGCACCGAAAGTTTACGAATACGAATTTTTGAAACAATGATAAGAAGAACAACTGGTGCTAACAGCGGTTTGGCAAAAGTGGCGGTTCAGTTCTCCGCAGACACATTTGTGGTTAATCAAAGTTTGGTTCTCCGCATCAACATTTGTGGTAAAAATCGCCACCTTCGCCAAGCCGCAAAACGTTGTGCGACAGTTAAAAAAAAACGAACGTAATAAAATGAAATTTAAATTATTAGCAATATTTATTGTATTTGGACAATTATCTTTTTCTCAATCAAAAAATGATTATTTAAAAAATAATCGTTTCGATTTATTAAACCCAAATTTTGAAATTCCACAAAATGATTTTAAAATAATCGGTTTTGGTGCTTATCACGGAAGTCAAGATACAGAAACTGCCGAAAAGATATTACTTGAAAAATTAATCCAAAATAAAAAGATAAAATATTACTTACCTGAAACAGATATTGGAATTGCTTATTATTTTAACCAGTATTTAAAATCTGGCGACACCATATTATTAAAAGATTTGGTAAAGCATTATGGAAATAGAGTGCCACAAGAAAAAACTATCGAAACTTATAATAAATGGAAAAATATCAAGAAAATAAATGATAATCAATTAGAAAAAAACAAAATTGAAATTGTTGGTATTGATATGATTGTAACATACAAATATACTTCAAAACTACTAATTGATTTATTTCAAACTGAAAAAGAAAAATACAAATCTTACGATAATTTAGTTGAAATGGTAAAAATTGACACGACCGATTATTCACCAAACTATGACAGTTATTCTAAAAATAGTTTAAAAAACTTTTTGGCTGATTATGAAAATAACAAAACATATTTTCAATCTATTTCAAAAAATCAAAAAATCACAGATAACTTAATTGAAAATATAAATCTAACTTTTAAAAAACGAGATAGAGAAAAAACAATTTATGACAATTATCTATATTTAAGTCAATTATATGATTTTCAATCTAATCCGCAATTTGTAAGAATGGGATTTTTCCACATCGAAAAAGCAAGAGAAAATAATAATCCATCTTTTTTTACGAGATTAATAGAAAATAAAATTTATGACAAAGAAAAAGTCATATCAATTGCTGGATTTCTAACTAAAAGTAGAGTACTTTGGGACTTAAAATATGACGATAAAAAGAATTATATTGGTTACACTACAGAAGGTGGTTATGGCATTGGAGATTATTGGAAAGAATACTTTAAAGGAATAGATAAACTCAAAAAAAATAAAATTTCTAACTTAACACTTTATCGTTTAAACAACGAAAACTCACCATACAAAAAAAATCAAACTGATTTAATGGAAATTAAAATGTTTCTTAAAAAATCAAATAAAAATGATTTGAAAGGTAAAACAACAACAGATTATTTTGATTATGCAATCTTAATAAGTAACTCAAAAGCAAATAATCCGATAGAAGAAATAAATAAATAACCGATCGCACAACAGCAGTTTGCAAAAATGGCGGGGTTTGGGCTTAATTTAAAGTTGGTTTTGTACTTGCAAAGTCAGTGAAAAACCGAAAGTTTAGTCTTCCTTAATCCGCCACTTCTGCAAGCTGCGAAACGTTGTGGCTAATTTTAAGAAGAACGATGAAGATTATAACGACGATATTACTATTATTTGGGCTTAATTTATTTGGACAAACTGTCCGAGTTAACACTTTTCGAATTCCTAAAAGTGACCAATTTAAAGGTGTAAAAACCGACGATCTAAATTTTCCAATAATCAAAACAGAAAATAGCAAAATAGACAAGCTAATAAACTTCGATTTGAAGAATAATTTTACCGATAATGAATTTCCTGATAGTCCAATTGATTCGACACTTATCCAATGGGCAGATAATCAAATTATTTCTCTTGACTTTGAAGTAACTTACAACAAAAATGGAATTTTATCTTTAAATATAAGTGCTGAAGGTTGTGGAGCATATTGCACAAGTTGGACGAGCTATTATAATTATTCAATTATTACTGGTAAATCTTTAGATATTAACGATATCATCGAAACTTCAAGTAGTTTTAAAAATAAGGTAATAGCAGACAAGAATAAACAATATAATCAACAAAGAAAGATTCTAAAAGATATGCTTCTTGATCCAACATTTGACAAAGAAGCTTATGAATGGGCGTTAAAAAGTTATGACGAATGTGACAAAACAATTGAATTGAAATCATTCGCGCTTTATCCGGAACGAATTGAAATCATTGAATCTTGTTATTTGCCAAATGCAATAAAATATTTGACACCAACAATTGAATTGAAATACAAATATTCGAGTATAAAAAAGTGTTTAAAGAATAAAAAACTAGCCACAACAAATGCTAAAACTCATGGCTAGTTTTCGGTAAATTGTGCGTTTCTTTTTCCTAACTTCGCTCGGTCGGTTATGGAAAAAAAGATTTCCATAAGCCGCCACGGGCTCTAGCATCGACCGTTATCGGTCAGCTTAAAAGACGACAGTAAAACATAATGACAGACTTCAAAACATACTACAATTCAAAATTTCGAGACGACATAAATTCGTTTTTCTCGACAATTCCTGATGAAAGTAGGTTTCACGAAGACAATCAAAACAAATTGACTTTTTCAATTCAATATGAACGATTAACACCTTCGTTTGACCACTTAAAATTTCTTGACAAGGAAGGACAAGAATATTTTGGAGTAGCACTCTTCTTTACTGTTCTGACAGATATGGTTTGCTTTTCTCACTTCAAACCTTACTACAGTAATTTTAAAAGTTTGACACGATACCCAAAATTCATAGGAAATTGTCCGGGCGGTTGCAATTTCCATTATCACCCAAGCGACATTTTTTTTGCAATGAATAAAGGTCGTTCAGCACAAGAACCTCATTTGATTTTCTTTGACAAATTTATTGAAGCAATAGAAACAATGAGAAATGAGACAGTTGATTTTTTCAAAGACCATTTAACGGAAATAGACGGTGAGACTTTTTGGAACAAGTGTAAAAATGAGTTTCCCTATAAAACAGACAAAATATGATACCAGACTACCAATCCTTAATGCTTCCTTTACTTAAACTTGTTTCAGACAAACAGGAACACAAATACAGAGACCTGATTGAAAAATTGGCCATCGAATTTAAAATAACAGACGAAGAGCGGAAAGAGCTTTTGGCAAGTGGTAATCAGGCAATTTTTGACAACAGAGTTGGTTGGGCAAAAACTTATTTAAAGAAAGCTGGACTTCTCGACTCTCCAAAACGTGCGACATTTGTAATTACTCAAATTGGGCTTGACACTTTAAAGAAAAATCCTGACCGAGTTGACGCTAAATATTTAAGACAGTTTCCAGCTTTTTTAGAGTTTCAAAATGCTTCACGAAATGACAATGAAACAGAAGAAGAAACAACTGTAATTGCAGTTAGTGAACAGACACCTGAAGAAAATCTTGATAAAGCATATCAACGAATTAGAAAATCATTGGCATCCGAATTACTTCAAAATGTAGTTGACCTCTCACCGACATTCTTTGAACGACTTGTAGTTGAACTATTAGTAAAAATGGGTTACGGTGGTTCAATAAAAGATGCAGGAAAGGCAATCGGAAAAAGCGGTGATGAAGGTATAGACGGAACAATAAAGGAAGACAAATTAGGGCTTGACATTATCTACATTCAAGCTAAAAGGTGGAAACCAGGCAACGTAGTTGGACGACCAGAACTTCACAAGTTTGTTGGTGCTTTGGCTGGACAAGGAGCTAAAAAAGGCATCTTCATTACAACATCAAATTTTACAAAAGAAGCCTTGGACTATACTCCGAAAAACGAAACTAAAATTGTTCTTATTGACGGTGAACAACTGGCTCAACTAATGATTGACTACAATCTTGGTTGCACGACACAACAAATTTACGAACTTAAAAAAATTGACAGTGACTACTTTGGCGAAGAGTAACCTTAACGACAGACAAGAAAGCCGAACCGATAACACGGGTTTGGCAAAAGTGGCGGTTCAGTGCTCCGCAGACACATTTGTGGATAATCAAAGTTTGGTTCTCCGCATCAACATTTGTGGTGAAAATCGCCACCTTCGCCAAGCCCGAAACCGTTAGCAGCCATTTTTGAACAGAAGCGCACAAAATCACGATTATGAAAAAATACACATATTTGATTATCCTTTTTCCGTTATTAATTTTTGCCCAAAAAAAGGATTTATACGTTACATTCAATGATCCTTCTGTTTTTAGAATTTCTAAATCCGAAGATAAATCTTCAATTCTGGAAAACTATATGCTCGCTTTCAACCAAACTGACAAACCGCATTATAAGTTAACTGTCAACGAATATGGAAACATTGTCAGAAATGTAGTTGTAATTGGTAGTCCACGCGGGTCATTATTTTTTACATATTCAAATAATAATAGTCAAAATCCCCCTATCATCATAAACACAAAAGATATTACCAACGTAATAACTCCAAATGAAATTCTTTACAGTTTTGAAACCGATATAATGTCAATAATTAGTCATTTTGATAATGTGTATTTAGTCGATATGTCAGTTAAAAATCAAAATAATTACCTTGCTAAAAAGATTTCAATAACGAAAAACCCTGGAATGTAACAAAACGGCTGCTAACAGCAGTTTGTAGCAACTGCAAATAATCAATAAAACGGCAGTCGATTTTCCGCTGGAAAATCGCTGCTTTAACAGAAAACAAACAGTCACGCAGCTTGCAGCTGCTACAAGCTGCGGAACGTTATGCGTCAGCAATCAGCCCGCGTAGAAAAGAACTTAACTCTTAAATATACCAAATATGAAAAAGATTAAAATCTTACTAATTCTGGTTTTAACCACAACGAATTTAGTTGCTCAAGCGCAAGTGAAAAAAGATGCTAACACTTTTGAAAACAAACAAGAATACACAACTTCGGCTTATCGACTTTTTCCAACGCAAAATATGTATACATTTATCAAATTGGATACAAGGAATGGACAAATGTGGCAAGTTCAATGGCATACAGAAAGCAAATCTAGATTTGAAACTTCATTGTCATACATTTATTTAGTAAATAAAGATGAAGAGAAGTTTGGTAGATTTTTTCTTTATCCAACAACAAACATATATAATTTCATTCTACTCGACCAAGTAGATGGCAGAACTTGGCAGGTTCAGTGGGGAAAAGAAGAGGATAGAGCAGTAATTCGAATATACTAAAGAAGTGTGAATAAAGATTTGTATAAAAATTGCCGAACGCATAACAGCAGTTTCTCGCAATTGCGAATTTTGCTTAAGCCGGTTGTTGATTTTCCGCCGGAAAATCTTATTTTAGCAGAAAGTACGCAGTTCCGCACCTCGCAACTGACGAGAAGCGGCGGAACGTTACCTGATATGCCGCACGAAAAGAATAAAATCAGTCACAAGAAATATTTTATTTACGAATTACAGAAATTAAATTGTAATTTTGCTTAAACGATAAATAAAAAGTAAATTGATTGCAGTTAAAGAAAAAATAAGTATTAATGAATTTGATAATAAACAATATCAAATAAAACTTGTTGAATCAAACGACAAAGCACTAATTACACACTATTTACACAATTATCGTAATGGTGTTTCAAAGCATTATAAAAAAGATGCTGTAAAAGTTTTAAACAGCTTTGTTCAATATAAACAAGTTGAAGAACAAGTAAATATTGTAGCAGAAGATGCTTTACAGCAACTTCTTTTTGAAGTTGAAAACGTTCCGTTTCCAACTCCAAATAATTATACTTTTAAATTTATTGACCTTTTTGCAGGAATTGGCGGATTTAGATTAGCTATGCAAAATGTTGGTGGAAAGTGTGTATTTACAAGCGAATGGGAAACATCAGCTCAAAAAACTTACAGAGAAAATTTTGGCGAAATTCCTTTTGGCGACATTACAAAAGAACGTGTTAAAAATTATATTCCGCAAGAATTTGATGTTTTGTGTGCAGGTTTTCCTTGTCAAGCGTTTTCAATTGCAGGAAACCAAAAAGGTTTCGCTGATACACGAGGAACATTATTTTTTGACATTGAGCAAATCGTTGTAAATCACAAACCAAAAGTTGTGTTTTTAGAAAACGTGAAAAATCTAGTTTCTCACGACAATGGAAATACATTTAAGACTATAATTTCTGTTTTGGAAGACAAATTGGGTTACAAAGTTTTTACAAGAATTTTGAACTCAATGACACACGCAAACATTCCACAAAATCGTGAAAGAATTTTTATTGTTGCATTTGACCCAAATCAAGTCGAAAAATATGCTGATTTTAAATTTCCTTCGGAAATTAAATTGACAAAAACCATTCATGATATTCTTGAAAAAGGCAAACAAGCCGATAATTTATATTATCAAAAAGACCATCAATATTATCCTGAATTGGAAAAAGCAATGGTTTCAAAAGATACTGTTTATCAATGGCGAAGAGTTTACGCGCGAGAAAACAAAAGTAACGTTTGTCCAACTTTGACCGCAAATATGGGAACAGGCGGACATAATGTTCCGTTAATAAAAGACGATTACGGAATTAGAAAATTAACTCCGAAAGAATGCTTTTTATTCCAAGGTTATCCCGAAAATTACATTTTGCCAAACTTGGCAAATAGTAAACTATATATGCAAGCAGGAAATTCTGTAACGACAACTTTAATTGAGCGAATTAGTAACGAAATCATAAACGTTTTATGAAATCATTCGCAGAAATTGACATTGAGAAAAACGGAAATTATTTGAAACTACTTTCAGCAGTTTCAAAACTTTCGGGTTTATTTAGTGAAAGTTCTGTTCCTTTCATAAACTATCGTGTTGCCGAGAATATTTTTTGTAGAAGTTTTGATGCAGGTAATCTTTCTCGTTCGGATACAGCTTTTGACGCAAATTATAATTCTGTTGGCGTTGGACTAAAAACTTTTGTTTGTAATGGAAATTCCAGCACAGAAAAAGTAGCGGAATTTAATTCATTATCAAGAACTTTAAAGGATTTTAAAGGAAAAGAATTAGCTTTAAAACTTGGCGAATTTAGAAATGACAGAATAAATTTGGCAAACCGTGTTTACGATATTGAAAACTCACTTTATCATATTGTAGCACGAAAAGAAAAAGAATTGTTGCTATATGAAACTGATTACAACATCATTGATGTTGCTAATATTCATTCTGTAAAAGACAACAAAGCAAGTTTACAATTTGAAGACGGAAACAATTTATATTCGTTCAATTATTCAAAAAGTACGCTTTTTAGAAAGTTTATAATTCCACAAAACGCTTTTCGATTACCGATTGATATTATTGAAGATCCGTATTCTTTGTTACTTGAACTTTTTGAAGAAAACAAAAATTTAAAAACTGCAACCGACAAACTTGTAAAAGGCAAAAATTATGTGATTTTACCACTTTATGGTATTCAGAAAAAAGAGAAATTTATTTTTGAACGAAGCGGTTTAAATCAATGGAACGCAAATGGAAGAAAAAGAGATTTTGGCGAAATTTACATTCCAATTCCTGCGGAATTACATAGGAAATATCCAAATTTCTTTCCGAAACGTGACCAAGATTTTAATTTACAAATCCCAACAGGAGAAATTTTTTCTGCAAAAGTTTGTCAAGAAAACTCGAAAGCATTAATGACAAATCCAAACAAAGCATTGTCAGATTGGTTATTAAGAAAAGTTTTGCAGTTAAAAGAAGGCGAATTAGCAACAATGGAGAAATTAGACAAATTAGGTTTTGATAGTGTAATAATTACGAAAGACAAAAACGGAGATTTCAAAATTGACATTATGAAAACGAATACATATACAGAATTTAACACCGAAACTGAATAAAAAATAAGCACATCAGGTAACACAGGCTTTGCGCTATTACGGTTTTTTCGCTAATTTTAAATTTTGTTTTGTACTTTTGTAATCAGTGCTCAACCGAAAGTTTCGGCTTCTTTAGTCCGCAACAGCGCAAGAGCCTGGGAACGTTAGCAGTAATTATTTACCACCAAACTTTAAAAATGAAAATAATATTTTACTCTTTCCTCATGCTGAATTGTCTAAATGTTTTTGGACAAGAAAAACAATCCTCAGAAAAAGAGAAGATTTTTATATCAGATTCATTGACAGGTGAAGCTGGACAATTCTATATGGAAGGAAAGCGAATTGATATTAACAAATTGATTTTAAGCCCATACAATATTGCTGAAAAGAAAACTTTCTTTGGGAAAACTCCAAAAAGTAAAGCTGCATATTTAATAATTAGGAAAAGTAAAAAACCAATTTTAGGTTTAGGTGAATTTATTGCTAAATTTAAAACTGAAAATGGATTATTAAAAGACACTGAAAAAATACAAGTGACTATTGATAATTTACTAATTGATAATCTTGAAGACTATCAAATCGAACTTGATTGTATAGTAGAAATCAAAATTCAACTTGATAAAAATTACCCAAATCGAAAAGGAACAGTGCCATGCATTTCAATTATAACAAATCGAATTAGAGAAGAATAACTACTGCTAACAGCAGTTTGTAGCAACTGCAAATTATCAATAAAACGGCAGTCGATTTTCCGCTGGAAAATCGCTGCTTTAACAGACAAACAACTGTCCCGCAGCTTGCAGCTGCTACAAGCTGCGGAACGTTATGCACCATATCAGAACCTAGTAGGAATATTCGAATATGAAAAATATTTTATCCCTCTTTTGTCTTATACTTTTTAGTAACGTTCTTGTGGCGCAAAAAATTTCTGTTTCTAATGATTCTCTTAGTAAATTGTTATGTAAAACCTGGAAAATAGATTATTCTTTTGGAGATAGAATAAAAACTGAACAAAAACAAATCCCGAAAAATCAGATATACGAACTTGCTTTTAATAGTGATTACACTTTTCAAGTAATTGGTGCTGGAAAAATAGTTAATGGTAAATGGTGTTACAATGAGATAAACAAAGATGTTGAACTTGAACTTCGCGGAGAAAATAATTTAAGAATTTTTTCAATAAACAATGTCGAATTAATTATGACATTTAAAAAAGATTCTAAAAAGAAATTTTCAAGCTTACCGGAAAATTTTACTCATTTTAGTCCTAAATAGAAACATACGGTGCATAACAGCCGTTTCTCGCAATTGCGAGTTTTGTGGTAAATTCACGATTACGTTTCGCAAGATTTTTTATCTTTAATGGAAAATAATCGGTCACGAAGTTCGCAACATAGCTAAGTGGCAAAACGTTAGCGGTAATTATCGTGGACGTTCCAAATTAACCAGAACAAAACCTGTGAATAGATTATGAGAAAAACAATCTTTTTATTTTCCATCATATTGCTGACAAGTTGCAATTTCAGTTCGAGCGAAATAGAAAATCGAATTGAAGAAGACATTAAACTTCATAAAAAAGTCGATTTTACAAATTTAAATAGTTTTGAATGGGACAACCTCTTGATTTTAACGCCATACTCAAATGTCGATAACGTCGGAAAACGATATAAAATCAATTTGTCTAACGTTAGCAAAGCAATTGAATCGGACGACAATATAAATACAATAGTATTTTTATCCAAAAACAGAGCGGTAAAGTATGTGGAACTAAGTAGAAAGTTCGGCGATTTTACTAATGTCAATGGCATAATAGAAAAAAATGACGCGATATTCAAATATGAAAAAACATCTGAATTCCAATATCTGAATTTAATCAGTAAATAACTACCGCTAACAGGCGTTTGTAGCAATTGCGAATTTAGCTTAAGCCGGTTGTTGATTTTCCGCTGGAAAATCTTATTTTAGCAGAAAGTACACAGTTACGCAGTTCGCAACTGACGAGAAGCGGCGGAACGTTACTAGCAAGCGTCCGCGCGAGGAAATCGACACTATTAATTACTTTCAAAAAAAGTAAAGTCTTTTGAAGTAAATGAAAATCATTTGAAGTATTTTTGGCAATAAATATAAAGGTGTATAAATCTGATTTATATGAAAAATATTGATAAAAATAGTTTAGAAAATGCATATCGTTTGTTCGAATCAAATGATATTGACAAAATCGAAGTAGGAACAACAAAAGGTCTTATGGAGATACACTATTATCTTTTTAATGGTTTATACGATTTTGCTGGAAAAGTGCGCAAACATAACATATCGAAAGGCGGTTTTAGATTTGCAAACGCTTTATATTTAAACGAAATTCTGGTAAAAATTGAACAAATGCCTGAAAACAATTTCGAGGAAATTATCGCAAAATATATTGAAATGAATATAGCTCATCCTTTTATGGAAGGTAACGGAAGAACAATGCGTATTTGGCTCGATATGATTTTAAAAACAAGACTTAAAAAATTAGTGAATTGGCAATTTGTAGACAAATCACTTTACTTACAAGCTATGGAAAGAAGCCCAATTAATGGTTTGGAATTAAGAACTCTATTAAGTCAAAACTTAACTGACGAAATAAACAATAGAGAAGTTATTTTTAAAGGAATTGAGCAGTCATATTACTATGAAGGATATGAAAAAGATGATGATGAACAATAATTCCTAAAATTTTTACTTAAAACGCCAGCTCATAACAGCGGTTTGGCAAGATTGCAAATTTTGAGGTAAGTTCACCTTTACGTTTCGCAAGAAATATTATCTTTAACAGAAAGTAATCAGTTCCAAAGCTAGGAACATAGCCAAGGGCCAGGACGATAGTGGCAACTCCTAAAGACCACACCTCAAAAATTAACAAAGTGATATAAATGAAAAATTTTAAAATAATTCCGACCCAGTTGACCGCAATCATTTTTCTACTTATTTCCTTAAATTCCTGCAACGGACAAACTCAAAATAATAATTCAAGCAATGAAGCCAATAAACCAAACTCAACTGCCCAATTTAAGAGCTTGAATGCAACAGTCAATAGTATCGACAAGAATATAAGAAGTATTTTTCAGGACAGAAATGGCAACTTTTGGTTTGGGACAAATGGAGCAGGCGTATATCGTTACGACGGAAAAATATTGACGCAATTTACCGTGAAAGAAGGACTTGCAAACAATCAAGTAATAAACATTCAAGAAGATGATTTTGGAAATATTTGGGTTGGAACAGGTGTATTCGGCATTAGTAAATTTGATGGCACAAAATTCACAATACATACCGATAAAGTCAACATAACTAACGGATCAGAAACCGAATGGAAATCAAAAAAAAGCGATTTGTGGTTTTTCGCTGGTGGTGGCGTGTTCAGATACAGCAATCCTTCACTTGACTATTTACCATTTGCCCCATCAAGTTCAAACGCACAAACCAACGCGCCTTTTTCACTTAGTCGCTATGGTGTTTACTGTAGCCTCAAAGACAAGAAAGGAAATGTTTGGTTTGGAACACAAGCAGAAGGAGTATGTAGATACGATGGAAAAACACTAACTTGGTTTAAAGAAAAAGGACTGTCCGGTCCAGCCGTTCTTGGATTATTTGAAGACAGTAAGGGCACCCTTTGGTTTGGAAATAATGGTGCTGGATTATTCCAATATGACGGAAAGACTTTGACAAATTTTACAGAAGAAAAGGGACTTAATAATGCTGACTTTAGAGTCTCTGGAAAACCAGGCTTAGGAACTTTGGCTCGTGTATATTCGATTAACGAAGACAATAGTGGAAACATCTGGGTTGGAACTGTTGACGCAGGAGTTTGGAAATATGACCGGAACAATTTGACTCATTACACTACCAAAGACGGACTTACCAGCAACGCAGTAAATACAATTTATAAAGACAAAAACGGGGAGCTATGGTTTGGAACAGACGGTAATGGCATTTGCAAATTCAACGGAACGACATTCACCGAATTTATAATCAAATAATTTAACAGCACGACAAAAAATGAACTGCCGTTAACACGGCATCGCCAAAAGCAGGGCTGATGTGCTACTATGAAACATTTGCGCAAGGTTTAACTGCAGGAAAAACAATAATTAACTACACTCTCTTAGTAAATATTTTTTTTAGTTTAAAGATGTAAATCAACTAATTGTATGGCTTCAAAAAAATCTATTGTTTTAACTTCCTCAAAAAAATCTATTTCTTTTTCGTGAGGAAGAAAATCAGAAATTATTCGGATAATAAAATCTTGTGGTTTTTTTAAAAACATAAAGGTATAATCTTCCATATTTACTACCGTTAGCTCAGCTAAATCGGTTGTTCGCACAAATTTATCGGAAGTCAACGAGGACAAATAAGGAATGTTAAATTTTGGCTCAGACAATATTGCTTTACCGTTTTCAAACAAAGCTCCTTCATAACCATATAAAGAGGAATTTGTAATTTCTATCGGTTTTCCTAATCCTAAGTGCAAAGGCAAATCTTTTTCTTTTCCAACTAAAGCTGCAAAACCCATTAAAATACAAACATCATGAAGTGGCAGGTGCATCAGTGCTTTAGCTGTACTCTCTCTACCAATGCCAGACACGATAACTTCATAATTATGTTTCAAATCAGGAATACGAGACAAAGCATATTGTACTTTCTCTTGTTCTATTTCCATTGGGGTAAGGATAATGATTTTCATGTTTAAGGAAGGCGTTATTGGGTTATTTATTATTATAATACCGCAACAAATTATTGTCAATTGAGTAATTACAACCCTCAAAAATAAAGTTTTAAAAATAAAAAGCTATCTTTATTATCGTCAATTAAAAATTTTATGAAAAATCTAGAAAATCTCCAAGCTGGATATATTAAAGAGGTTGGTTCTATTCAATCTAAAAATCATGGCGCCGTTAGGCTATATTAAAAGATGGGTCTGTTCAACAGCCGTTTGGCGCAATAGCCAGTTTAGTTTCTCTTGGACAGAAATTACTCAACCAGAAATTTTGATATCTTTACACTTTACTATTCAACTTGCCGCCACGAGCTCTAGCATGGGAACATAGTATGTCGTTTTAAGCTATCTGGCCTATAAAGAACCTAATTAAAGTATAAAAAATCAGTATATAATTAATAAATTTATGAAAGTAAATCTAGAAACAAAAAACATAATGAACACAAATGTGATTGCTAATTATTCAAAACTCAAATTATCTTTATTTTTAATCCCCTTATTTTTTTTAACTGCAATTGTATTATTTCTTTACAGCCAAGACGCTTTATCCGTTGTAAAATATGTAGAGATTCAAAAAAATTGTTTCATTTTTCTTAATTCAAAATTATCACAATTCCCAAACATTATCTATAACCTTACTCAGGTTGGAGATGCCTTAATTTTTTTATCTTTCCTAACTATTTTTATTGTGTATGCACCAAAAATTTGGGAGGCATTACTATCCGGCTCGCTTGTTTCGGCTATATTCTCTAATGTCCTAAAAAACTTTTTTTCTGTACCAAGACCTGCTGAGGCGTTTGATCATAATAGTTTTGTTATCATTGGAAGAACAATGCCCGGATTCAGCAGTTTACCTTCCGGACATTCCATTACCGTTTTTACCATACTTACAGTTTTGTTGTTTGCCTTTTTGTCCAAAAAATTGCACTATAAAATTTTATGGATTTTGTTCATAATCAGCATAGGATTAATTCTTGTGTTTACCCGAGTAGGAGTAGGAGCACATTACCCGCTCGATGTTATTACAGGCAGTATTATCGGAGTTATATCGGGGCTTTTAGGAATTTTTATTAGCCGAAAATATAAAATTTGGAATTGGATAAATAATAAAAAATATTACCCCATTTTTATTGTATTGTTGCTGGTTTGCAGTGGCATAGTAATTGACAGAATCATTACTATGAATTTGATCATATTTTATTTAACCCTACTTAGTTTAATTGTTTCACTATATAAAATTATTTATGTTTACGTTAAAAAGTAATTTAAAAATAACTCATTTCGTTCTGATAATGAGTTTTCTTAATTTTCTATTCTTTCATCTCGCCTTTTTCCTCTTTGTCTTTAACAACCTTGATTATAAAAGTTGGACTGGCATTACGATCATTAGTAGTTTAATGATTCTAATGTTGGTTTTAAATGCGCTTGTATTTTATCTAATTTTTTCTCTGTCACGTCGTGTGGGAAAATTTTTATTGGTCTTATTCTTTATTATCAATTCCATTGCCGTTTACTTTGTTAACACCTACAGCGTTATGCTAGACGAAAGTATGATTGGTAATATACTCAATACAAAATATGAGGAGGCTAGCAGTTTTCTTTCGATGAAACTCATTTTATACATCATTCTATTGGGTGTTATTCCCAGCATTTATATTATTAAAGTAAAAATAATAAAGGCACCCCTGAAACAGTTTTTAATCACTACTTCGCTTACCCTAGTATTTATTCTAACTTTAGCATTTGTTAATGCCAGCAATTGGCTGTGGATTGATAAAAATTCGAAAACACTAGGTGGACTTGCCATGCCTTGGTCTTATTCGGTAAATATTTCACTTTTTAATCTTCATCAATACAAAAAAAATCAAAAGGAAATTTTATTGCCCAATGCTACCATAAAAGACAACCAGAAATCGGTTGTAATTTTAGTTATAGGAGAATCTGCAAGAAGCCAAAATTTTTCTTTATATGGATACCCAAAAAACACAAATCCACTGCTTTCCAAAATACCTAATGTATTTCATTTTAATGCTACCTCTTGTGCCACTTACACTACTGCAGGTATAAAAGGTATTTTAGAACATACTCGCACTGATGAGTTATATGAAATTTTGCCCAATTATCTATATAGAAATAATGTAGAAGTTATTTGGAGAACCACCAACTGGGGAGAACCACCAGTTCATATAAAAAATTATCAAGGTAAAGATGTTTTAATGCCTAATTGTAAAGGCGAAGGATGTAATTATGATGAAATTCTTTTGAGTGGACTAAAAGAACAAATTGCAGCCAGTAAAAAAAATAAAATATTGGTAGTATTGCACACCAGTACAAGTCATGGACCTACTTACAGTCAGAAATATCCACCTCTATTTGAGAATTTTAAACCTGTTTGCAATAGTGTTGAATTAGGAAAATGTTCTCAAACCGAGCTAATAAATGCTTATGACAATACTATTGTCTATACAGATTATATTTTATCTAAGGTAATTGAAGATTTAAAACAATTAACAGCGTATCATAGCACTATGATTTTTGTTTCAGACCATGGTGAATCCTTAGGAGAAAAAAATCTATACATGCATGGAATCCCTTTAAGCATTGCTCCTAAAGAACAATATGAAATTCCTTTTATAGTTTGGGTATCTGATAATTCAAAACAACTCAAGCCTAATAAAATATTGTCTCAGAACCATGTATTTCACAGCGTTTTAAATTTTTTAAACCTCCAAAGTCCTATTTATGATGAGAAAATGAATATTTTTAAATAATTAATACTTTTCCACTTTAAATCGTTTTACATTGTTGTTAAAGCTAGGAAAGGAAGTTTTACTCAATACACTTTCTTTGATTTTAGTTGCTAATGCAAAAGATTCTTTAATGACCCTATTTTCTTCGTCAGCAATCCATTGAACTTTTATTGAGGGATTTGGAATACTTACTTTAGCTGCTTCGTCTATAGGTTCTTTATCACCTTCCTTTTTTTCATATAATAGTGATAAAAACTCCGTATTGTCTAGATAAGGATTAAATCCTTTTTCAAAAAGTAGGAACAAATTTCTTTGAAATGTTTTTAAAATTTGTGAACGCTCTGTTTTAGATTTAAATTTATTTACTCCTGCTTTTATATTAGGTTATCTGACTAATTTTCCGGTTTTAGGATCTCAAAAAGAGTAATATATGTACCAATCTTTTTCTAAATCAGCTTTTTGTTCAAGTTTTGAGAGCTTTGACCAATCGGAAATGGAAACGCCGCCAGTAAAGATTTTGGGTTCAGAAAAGTTTAGTTTCATTGTGAAAAAGGGTACGTTTTCGTGTACTGTACGTAAAAGGAAAAAAATGCAGACATAAAAAAACGGATTGTTTACACAATCCGTTTGATTTCAAGGCTTTCCTTTAGTAGCGGGAACAGGACTCGAACCTGTGACCTTCGGGTTATGAGCCCGACGAGCTGCCTACTGCTCTATCCCGCGCTGTTTCGAGTGCAAATATACAACGATTTATCATAATCGCAAGTTAAATTTATAAAAAAAAGCAATAACTAAAGTTTTACAATAAAAAAAAGCCCCGATTATTCGGGACTTAATTCAATTTAAAACCAATTTAAAAATATTAATCTTCATCTGCTAAACCAGAATTTTTATCAATGTTAACTTTCAGCGTTGTTGCAACTCCTTTATCATTTATCATGGTCATACTCAATGCATCCAACTGCGCTAAATTTTTGGACACCAATCCATTAAACATATTATAAGAAATATTCATTTCCTTTAAATTTTTTAATTTTTCAAGATCAAATGGAACTTGACCCTCAAAATTATTATCAAATAAACTCAACGTTTCAAGTGACGTAAGATCGGAAACATTGGAACTCAATTTTCCAGTCAATTTATTACTGTTTAATAAAAGAATTTTTAATGATTTAAGTTCATAAAGACCCACCGGAATTTGTCCTACAATTTCATTATTATATAATGACAAGGTTTGTAAATGTTGTAGATTCCCAATAGATGAAGGGATATCTCCTATAATTCTATTCATAAATAATTCAATAGTCTCAAGAGAAATAGCATCTCCAATTGAAGCTGGAATGTTTCCTGAAAGTTTGTTAAAAGAAATATTTAATTTTCTCAATTCTTTCAAATTTGAAATAGAAGATGGAATTACTCCAGTAATGGAATTCTTAAATAAATTTAATTCTTGTAAATGAATTAAAGAAAATAATTCAATTGGCAGTTCACCATTTAAATTATTATTTGATAATATTAGTCCAACAACATGGTCGTTTTCAATTTTAACACCATACCAAGTAGTCATTGGTGCTTTTAAATCCCATTTGGTTGTCCATTGAAATCCTTTAGTGGCTTGATTAAACTTTATTAAAGCTTTTTTTTCAGAATTTGATACTGCTGCAAATGACGATAATGTCACTAACAGTATAAAAGTAAAAGCAGATAATTTTTTCATAATATTTGATTTTAGGGTTTATCTCGAGGTAAAAGTATAAGGATTATAGATTAAAAGCAAATAAAATCGATGAAATACATCATTTAGTAGTTATAAATAATATCTTTCTTACATATGCCAAAATAAAACATGTGTGTTAAAGACCCATTAATAAAAAATTATTATTTTTGAAATACTAACCAATAAATTAATTAATTATGAACATCAATTTTTTAGCACTTTTACTTGCGGCTTTATCCACATTAGTTGTTGGATTTATTTGGTACAATCCAAAAGTTTTTGGAACAATTTGGATGAAAGAGTCAGGAATGACCGAAGAAAAAATGAAAGGCTCCAATATGATTATGCTCTTTGGGCTTTCTATTATTTATGCTTTTTTAATGTCATTTATATTGCAAATGTTGGTAATACATCAGTTTGGCGCATTAGGAATGGTTGGCGGAGACGCTTCAAAAGCGCTGCCATCCTATGAAGCCTTTATGGCAGATTATGGGACGGCTTTCCGCACCTTCAAACATGGAGCATTACACGGATTTATGACGGGATTATTTTTGACACTACCTGTTATTGGCACCAATGCGTTGTATGAAAAAAGAAGTTTTAAATATGTGTTAATATCAGGCGGATTTTGGGCTGTATGCTTTATGATTATGGGCGGAATTATCTGCATGATGCAATAAATATTTATATAGGTAAATATTAAAATCTCGATTAGTTTATCTGGTCGAGATTTTTTTATAATCCAATTATGGCTCCATAAATTATTTAATAATTCTTAAAAAAAGTTAATTTTATTTCAATCCTGATTTCTTTAACTAAATTTGACAAACTTTCAATTTTAGATTTGAATTCCAATTACACTTTTAAGATTTACACTTCGGTTTCTATGCTTCCAAATTCTTGGGGGGAAGTTGCTATTGAAAATGAATTTTTACAAACTAATTATTTAAGAGTACTTGAAGAATCCGCGCCAACTAATATGCACTGTTTTTATATTGGCATTTTTGAAAATAAAAACCTTATTGGTGTTGCTTTAGCACAATATCTAAATCTCAATAAATTAGAATCGTTTGGAGAAAGAGACAAATGTTTCAAAACTGCCATCCGGAATTTTATTTTTAAAAATTTTGCCTCTCATGTTTTATTTATGGGAAATAATATGATTACTGGTCAAAATGGATATGCTTTTAATAAAAAAATGGATTTTGAAACCATCAGCAAAATAATTTTGGAATGTGCCCATGAAATTACAAACTACTTCAAAAAACAAAGAATAACCATTCATATAGTTACGTTTAAAGATTTCTATCAAGATTGTGCTGTGGAGTTTAAGAAATATAGTTTCAAACCTTTTTATAAGTTCAGCACACAGCCCAATATGATTATGGAACTTCAGAATGATTGGAAGTCTAATGAAGATTATATTGGAGCGTTAACCAAAAAATACCGTGACCAATACAAAAGGGCACATAAAAAATTTGAAGGAATTGAATGTAGAGAATTACATCTTGAAGAAATAGAAAAACTAGAAGATAGAATTTATGACTTGTATCATCATGTTGCCAAGAATGCGCCTTTCAATACTTTTTTCTTAGCTAAAAATCATTTCACCACTTTTAAAAAACAATTGAAAGAGCAGTTTGTAATGGTTGGTTACTTTTTGGATGATAAATTGGTTGGATTTCATTCGTTACTTTTAAACGGTAGTGTCCTAGAAACCTATTTTTTAGGGTATGACGAACACGTTCAGAAAGAAAACATGTTATACTTAAACATGTTATACAACATGACCTTTTATGCTATACAAAATCAATTCAAGAAAATTATTTTTGGACGAACTGCTTTGGAAATCAAGAGTTCTATTGGTGCAAAACCCATAACAATGTATGGATTTATGTATCACAAAAACAAATGGATCAATAAATACATTGACAAAATATTCAAGAATTTAGAGCCCGAAATGGTTTGGCAACAAAGACATCCTTTTAAATAATTCTACAAATTATCAATCTCTTGCTGAACCGTTTCCCATTCTTCAAGTAATTTATCCAAATCCTTTTTCTTCTTATTATAAGCCATGAAAAATGCGGCATCTTCTAGGTGTTTATCATAATTGGACGCCAAAGCTTTATCATCTTGTTGAATATCTCTTTCCAATTGCTTGATGTTGCTCTCCACTTTGCTTAACTTATTCTGAAGTGCTTTGCCTTTCTTTTGATCTTCATAAGAAACTTTAGAAGTTGAAGCCGGAGCTTCTTTCTTTTCGATATCTTTTTTCTCCACTTCACGCATGTTCTCAAGGTTGCGCTGCTCTAAGAAATAATTGATATCGCCTAAATATTCTTTTATTTTTTGATCTTTAAATTCATAAACCAAATTGGACATTCCTTGCAAAAAATCTCTATCGTGTGACACCAAAAGCAAAGTTCCTTCATATTTTTGAAGTGCTGCTTTTAGTACGTTTTTAGACTTTATGTCTAAGTGATTGGTTGGCTCATCCATTACCAACACATTGATGGGTTGCAATAATAATTTACACAAAGCCAAACGGTTTCTTTCACCTCCAGAAAGCACTTTTACTTTCTTTTCCACATCGTCACCACGAAATAAAAAGGAACCCAACATATCACGCACTTTTGAACGATTGGTATCCGTTGCCGCATCTTCCATCGTTCTAAGCAATGTAATTTCACCATCAAGATATTCGGCCTGATTTTGAGCAAAATAACCCACTTGAACATTGTGCCCTAATTTGATAGAACCTTCGTATTTAAATTCGTTTACAATGGCTTTCATAAAAGTAGATTTTCCTTGTCCATTTTGACCCACAAAGGCAATTTTACTTCCGCGCTCAACTAAAAGTGAAATATTTTTTAAAACCGTATTACTCCCATATGCTTTTGTAACGTGATCAGCTTCAATAACAACTTTTCCTGGCACTTTTGAAACGGGAAAAGAAATATTCATCACCGAATTATCATCTTCATCCACTTCAATACGCTCCACTTTATCCAATTTTTTGATAAGCGATTGTGCCATCGAAGCTTTGGAAGCTTTGGCTCGGAATTTTTCAATTAACTTCTCCGTTTCTTCTATTTTCTTGGCTTGATTTTTTTGGGTCGCCAATTGCTTTTCTCTGATTTCATGACGTAATTCTAAATATTGAGAATAAGGTTTGTTGAAATCATAGGCTTTCCCGAGGGAAATTTCAATGGTTCTGTTGGTAACATTATCCAAGAACATTTTATCGTGAGAAACAATAACCACCACACCCGGATAATTTCTAAGGAAACTTTCCAACCAAATGATACTTTCTATATCCAAGTGATTGGTTGGCTCATCCAGAAGCAGAATATCATTGGCTTGCAATAATAGTTTTGCTAATTCGATACGCATTCTCCACCCTCCTGAAAAAGTTTCGGTTTGGTTCTTAAAAACTTCTCTTTTGAAACCCAATCCTAACAGAATTTTTTCGGTATCACCAATATAATTATAACCGCCAAGCAATTCAAATCGGTGGGTATAATCGGAAAGGTCTTCTATAATTTGAGAATAAGCCTCGCTTTCATAATCGGTTCGAGAAACCAATTGATGATTAATTTCTACTAATTTTTTCTCAACTTCTTGTATATCGGTAAATGCTTGATAAGCTTCTTCGAGTACGGTTCTGCCTTGTTCAAAATCGATATCCTGACGCAGGAAACCAATACGAACTTCTTTCTCGGTAGCAATTTGTCCCGAATCGGGTTTGAAATCGCCAGCTAAGATTTTAAGCATGGTAGATTTTCCGGCACCATTCTTTCCAACCAGTCCAACTCTATCGCCAGCACCCATTCTGAAGGTTACTTCTTCAAATAAATAAGTTCCTCCAAAAGAAACTGACAAATTGTGTATATTAAGCATTTATTGTGATTTTATCCTTTATGAAATTGTAAATTTGCAACTCCAAAGAAGGAAAATTAAAATTTTTTGCAAATGTTAAAAAAAGGATCCAAATTATATAGTATTTTAACAGGAACTTGTCCAAGATGTCAAAAAGAAAGCATGTATGTGGACCAAAACCTGCTTCATATTACCAATTGCATCAAAATGAATGAAAATTGTAGCCATTGCGGTTTGAAATATCAAATTGAACCTTCCTTTTTTTATGGAGCCATGTATGTGAGTTATGGTTTGAATGTGGTGATTGGAATAGTGGCTTTTATTGTTGCTTCCGTTGTTTTTAAAATGAAATTAAATTGGGCATTTGTTTCCATCATTGCAAGTTTGGTTGTCTTATTCCCCATTGTCATGCGCTTTTCGAGATCAATTTATATCAATATTTTTGTTTCATATGAAGCGAATTTTAAAAAGTAAATCAACTTTTTTTATTAAATCTTCCAATATCAATTGATTTATCCAAAGGTTTTCCGTTTTCTATAAAATCAAATAAATCCATTGCCATGGCTGGGGCAAGCATTACACCTCTTGTCCCCAATCCGTTAAGAATATGCAAATAGGAATGAATGGGATGTGTGCCCAATAAGGGTCTTCTATCTTTAACTGTTGGACGCACACCGGCAAAGTGTTCTACTATTTCAAAATCACAGGTAATAATTTCCCGAATTCTGTCAATCAGTTCTTGTTTACCTTCTTCGGTTGGCGTATTTGTTTTGTCTTCCCAATTATAGGTCGCACCCACTTTAAATAAGTCATCGCCAAGCGGCAAAATAAAAACACTGGTATTTACAATCACATCTAAACTCAATAGAGGCGCTTTTATGACAAACAATTCTCCTTTTGTCCCATCTAGTGGTAAATAATTAAAAAACGGATTAGAATGCATCCCAAATCCTTCTGCGAAGACAATATGTTTGGCGCAAATACTTTTATACCGAACAAAATCTCCTTCAAAAATAATTTCCGAATAGTCAAAAGCTTCATTGTGAAGCCAATTATTAGATTGCAAATACTCCTGATAACTTTCACATAAGACATTGGTGTCAACATATCCCGTATGCAAAACTTCCCCATAACCAAATGGTGATTCGATGCAATTGTATTTTTTATTGATAATGTTAGAAGAAAGAAATGGCGAAAGACTTGGCTTATCAGAGGCGGCAAACCAATTATTCTGTTCCTCCACGGAGAAAAATTTTCTATACACAGGCATTTTTATATCGCACTTTACTGCAAGTTTATCTTCTATGGTTGCGTAAAACGGGCCTAATAATTCAAGTTGAGATTGCGCATTCCAAACTTCGCTAAACCTTTTAAGAATTACCGGATTATATAAACCACCGGCTATTTTGGTAGAATTCTGAGAGTCATTATCAAATACCACAATAGATTTATGGTGTTCCAACGCCGTTTCCGCAAATGCAATTCCCGCCAAACCCGAACCAACAATTATATAATCGACCATAATAAAGATGTTATAAGCCCTTCGTCTACACTCAGCATAGACTTCTCAGGATGACAAATAGTATGAAATAAAAAAACTCTCACCGTAAAGATGAGAGTTTTAATTTTTTTTATGAAATATATTTTAGTAATTCCACATATCTTGCTCGAAATTACGAATCTTTTCTTTGATTCTTTCCGATTCCAAGAGCTGATTTTGGGCGTTATCCTTCATATAATCTTGAACAAGTCTATCACCATATACATTTTCCTCTTTGTAAATCAAAGCACTAAATCTTCTGGAATTCAACAGGTGATCAAAGGATATCGGCATGGAAGAATTCTTATCATTAAATGCCTTCGCTTCGTGGAGAATATCTCTTACCGCAGGGAAATAAACCCAAAACAGTTCAATAACATCTGGATTGTCTTTACCAATCTCTCTTGCTTCTGGAGCAACAGGACATATAGCAATCATTCTATATTTCAATTCACTTTGACGTTTGTCAAAATACCAATAACCTTTAATTTTATAACCTGAAATATAACTGGCTCCTAATTCTGTTTTATTAATAAATTGCGGATCAAGAACTTTTGCCCCTGATTTATAATCATCAAAATAATTGTTGATTTCATCAACACCAGCAGGAATAGTATCAATGTAAGTAAAGGATGATTCCATATCCTTCATCGTTTTTTTGGTGTTAAAATAATCATCAGCATACACCTCTGTTATTTTACCTTGTTTTATTCCTTTTATAAGCACATCAAATAATGAACGTCTTTCTTTACCTACATTTGCCGTATCCACAGGATAGTACAAAGGGAAATTAATTCTTTCATCAAGATCAACCAATTCCCAAACCGTTTTAGACATTAGCACATCTCTATCATGAACGAAACCATAAGGTAATGGTTTATCATTATCAGAATTTAATTGTGCTTCTGTCTTTTTACCAATTTCAGCTGGCGTTTTGGCATTCAAAAGATTTGACTGAGCAAAAGAAGTATAACTTCCTGCTAGTGCAAACAAAACGAATAAAAGGTTTCTTACTTTCATGATTTTAAATTCTAAGTTATCTAAGTAGGTTATTATCAACTTAAATTATTTATTGTATTTCGTATATTGCCGGAGATGCAGTTTGAATTTTTAAACTAGCGCTAACCCCAACAATTTTAGTTTTAATATCAGAAATTGTTATTTGATCTCCTCTACTTGCTCTTGCCATTGCGGCTTTACATTGTGCATTTACTCTGTCTCCATTTACTACAACAGCCGCTTGACCTTGTGCTTTGAAAGTAAATTGCGTAACTTGAAAAGTTAAATCGTACAAGAAATCTTCCAATTTAGCAGTAATTTGAGATACTTCTAAACGAGATTTAGCTCCTTTAGATATTCCACTTGAACCGCCAATAGCACCCGCTGGAGCAGGTATATTTTTAATTCTGAATAATTTTTTATCCGATACGGGTTTCCCATCAGGTAATTTTCCTGTAACACTTACCATAACATCTACTCCTGAACCTGGGTTCAAATTGTATTGTCCTGGTTTAGCACCTTTTGTTAATCCTGTAGCAGAAGCCGAAACTTTATCATCTGTAATTCCTGCAAATGAGATAGTCATTGGATTTGGTAAACCTCTGTAAACTACATTCATTTTATCGGCAGAAATATTTGCTGTATTTGGTCTTGGTACTACAACATAGTTTCCTTTAATTGGCAAACTAACTACTTTGTTATTTTCGTCAAAGTTGAATGAACCTGTAATATCATGTTCTCCAACCGCACCAGCACCAAATGAGAATTTAGCTTGTCCTGATTCGGCTTTTATACTTGAACCATTAACAATTACAGATTTTGCTTTTAAAGTTGGGTCAAATTTTCCAAGAATAATTTTACCTGTTACAGCCTCTCCTTGAAAGAACGCAGATTTATCTGGAACAACAATAGCTTGATACGCTGTTAAAGATGCAGCGGCAACCAAGTCAGATTGGAACATTCCTGTCATAACATCACTTTCTGTAGCTTTAATATCTGCTTGCAATTGCGTTAATTTAGTTAATGAAGCAATAAGCGGAAAATGATGATAATTATAATCTAACCAAGGTAATTTTGCTTCTGCTTTTGCAGAATAAATAGGGTCTGTAGCAAATCTTTTTTCAATTTTAAGCATTTCAACTTCAGCAATAGAACTACCTCCAATAGCTTTAATTTTACCAGCATAACCTTGAATTTTTTCTAAAAATGCTTTTCCTTTAGCCGACTCTTTATCGCCTGTATAAAACATATTATCTATTGCATCACTCTTATCCATTTGTTCACAAGGATAATTTCCTTCCTTATCTTTTGGAAATTTTTTAGTGATTTCAGTTTTTATATTTTCAATATAATCTGAGAAATCTTTAGAAACCGCTCTTATTTTTTCGACTTTCACTTTTTTATCACCGTATTGACCTGGTTGATCAGTCGCTTTTTGAGCTAATTGTTGAAATGAACTTTCGTTTCTAGTATCTGTGATTAAATTAGATCCTTCAATTTTAGTATTCAAAATTCCAAATGCTGTTAATACTTCTTTGGACATATTTAATGCTAACATCGCGATGAATATTAAATACATCAAGTTAATCATCTTCTGTCTAGGGGTTAATTTTCCTCCTGCCATTTTTTCTAATTAGTTAAGTTTAATTTTTCGTTTATTTTGTATAATTAAAAAACTAATTATCCTTTGTTGTTCATTGCAGAAAGCATTCCTCCGTATACATTGTTTAATGTAGAAAGGTTAGAAGTCAACGACTGCATTTGATCTTTCAATTTCAAATTATTTTCAGCAACTTCATTGTTGATTTGAGCATTTTTATCAGCACTTTGTAATTGCAATTTGTATGAAGCGTTTAAAGATTCCATGTTTGCAGCAGCTAAATTCATCTCTTCGCTGTATTTTTTTGTTGAAGCAATTGCATCTACTGTTGGAGATATTCCTTTAGCAGCAGCTTCAAAGTTTTTAATGCTGCTTCCTAGGCTTGACATTAATTCTCCATCAATTTTAGCTTCTTTCAACATAGCGTCCAATTTTTGAGAAAGCAATCCTTGTGCATCAGTATCGTCTTTTTTAACTTTTTGTTTTGCAACACCACCTGCTAATTCAGGATATACTAATGACCAATCTAATTCATGATCTACATCTTCAAAAGCAGATAAACCGAAAATCAATGCTTCTGTAACAAGACCAATTGTTAACATAAGATTCCCCGTTATGAATCCAAATTCCATGTGTGTGATTTTGAATAATGCTCCGATGATTACAACTGCAGCTCCCATTCCGTATGCGAAGTTCATTGCTTTTTTGCTTAATAATGCCATAATAATAAATTTAGTTAGTTAAGTTTTTGTTTTTAATTAATTATAATAAAGTTGGTTTAAATTATTTTTTAGGAGCCTTACCGTTTTTAGTCGTCATTAGCCCCATGTAATCTTGTACAGTTCTGAAACCAATATAGCTTCTTGCTGTATCAGCATATTCGAAATCTCTAGTGCTAACTTGCAAGTAGTAAGCAACGTCTTTCCAAGAGCCTCCTCTAACTACTTTTCTCATGTTTTTGAGATCTTGAACATTAGGATTCATTGAAGATACAAATTCATATGCTCCTGGATCATAGGACGAATCTGTCCATTCTGAAACATTTCCAGCCATATTGTATAAGTTATAACCATTTGCTTCATAGGATTTTGCTTCAACTGTATATAAAGCTTGATCAGCCGCATAATCTCCCCTATTAGGTTTAAAATTTGCCATAAAACAACCTCTGTCATTTTTAGAATAAGGACCACCCCATGGATATGTTGCTGATTCTAAACCTCCTCTAGCAGCATATTCCCATTCAGCTTCTGTTGGCAATCTGAAGGAATTGATTAAATCTCTTCCTTTTTTCTTAGACTTAATATAACTGTTTTTATTTAGCGTTCTCCAAGCACAAAATGCTTTTGCTTGTTTCCAATTAACACCTACTACTGGATACTCGCTATAAGCTTGGTGCCAGAAATAATCATTATGCATTGGCTCATTATATGAATAAGCAAAATCTTTTATCCAAACAGTAGTGTCAGGATAAACAGGGGTTTGTTCTGTTTTAATAAATTCTTTTCTTTTCCCAGCTTTTGCTCTAGCAGCTGCCTGAATATCCATCCAAGAATAACGGAATTTTAATTTAGTAACATCTATTGTTCTTAAACCATTAAAAGATTCAGCTAAAGGAAGATACATAGTATCCATAACTTCAGTATAATATTCGTCTGGATATTTATTAGTTTCTTTTATTAATTTAACTTTTTTGTTCAATTTTCTTCCAGCATAAGGATCATCATCTGTTCCTACACTATAATAATTCTCATACATATACTTATCGTATGGAGTCATTTTAGTAGGATCGGTATCATTAAATGCATAACTACCAATACTACCACCTGTTTTTCCACTTGCGCTTTTCCCTTTTCCTGTAGAAGTAGCTGTTTGACCTACTTCATCTGCCAAAATAGCTAAACGTACTCTAATAATAGAATCTTTTACCCAATCAACAAATTGACGGTACTCACTGTTGGTAATTTCTGTTTCATCCATATAAAAGGAACGAACTGTCACAGTCTTTGTAGGAGCATCTTGTACATTAGCTAAATCATCATCAGATTTACCCATAATATAGGCGCCTCCAGGAATCAATACCATTCCAAAAGGCTTCTCAGGATGCCATTTTTTACCTTTAACTCCTACTAGCTCTCCTTTGTCGTTGGAACGACCACAGCTTGATAGTAAAGCCAAAAGTGATGTAAATGCGATGAACTTCTTCATATAAATTGGGGTATTTAAGTATTCTATTTTAAGGGCGTAAACCTATTTATTTTTTTTCAAAAAAACAATAGATC